>DRHY01000034.1 GCA_011052985.1 Methylophaga thalassica | reverse complement strand
TGAACAAGCAAAAACATTCTCAGAAGACGAAAAGCGTTTTTATCGTGCTCTTCAATTAGTCAGTACTCAAACCTCTCAGTTATCACGTCAAATTTTTCGTGCACTTGAAGTGCAAGAAAACTTCCTCTCAGAAATTAGTCAGCGTGCTAGTAAGCTAGATTCCGAACTGAATACAGCAAATGATTATCTAAGTAGCTCCAACTCTACGGTAGGTGCACTTCAGGCTCAGATAGATATCGAAGTGACTCAGGTTAATGCCTCGGTTGATAGTGCGATGGAGCAGATTACGCAAACATTATCTGAAAAATCAAGCAGTGTTACAGCCGTCCTTGATGGCATATTAGACATTGGTAAGGGCGTTAATATGCTTGCGCTTAATGCTGCAATAGAGGCGGCGAGAGCTGGTGAGCATGGTCGTGGATTTGCCGTCGTGGCTGATGAAGTAAGACGCTTGGCCGCGGTGACTATGGAGCAGGCACAACAAGCCGCAGAGCAGTTAGATTTCACCCAAGTTAATCAAGAGTTAAACAATATTACCAAAAGTAACAGTGAGCGCCTATCCAATTTTGTCGACGTGATTCAGGGAGCAACGGGCCAACTGACCACATTATTCCAGTCGATAAGTAAGCAGCTCGCTGAGGTGATGGATAACACAGCGGTGATTTTTGAAACCTTAGAATTAAGTTCAGGATCGATGTCACGTATTCAGGGTAAAAATCGCATTATTCACGATGTCGTTGAACAAATGACCGTAGGGTTAGATAAAATTGATATTCATAATGCAGATATTAATGAAGCCATCACATCCTTTGACCAGACTCTAAACAAAATGCATCTGGTCCCTGATGCTTCACATGATCAACTTGATGACATTCTCAAACGCGGTAAATTACGCGTTGCCGTTGAACCTAATTTTGTTGGCCTGTCGTTTAGAGAGCGTCTAGGGCAACCATTGGAAGGGTTGGATGTTGATTATGCAAAAGCGTTTGCCAAGTTTTTGGGGGTAGAGTGCGAATTTATCGAAGCGCCATGGGATATGTGTACTGAATTACTTACCTCGGGGAAACGGTTTGGTGAGCCACCTGCAGATATTGTTATTAGTGCCTTACCTCCCTCGGAAGAATACGATAATGTCGCTTATTCAGAGGCATATACCTATTTGAATTGGGTTATCGCCAGGCGAAAAGGCGATACTCGAATTAATAGTATCAATGATCTTGATGGAAAAGTACTTGGCATCATCAATGATCCGGCAGCGCTTCAACTCCTAGAAGACAAGGGGCTTAGATGGAGTAGTAATGAAAATAAAGCCGGTGGTTCACTCTTTTTGGATAACTTGATCGCATATTCTGATCAATCACGAATACATAATTGCTTAGCGGATGGTGTGGTGGATGCCTTCGGCGTTGATTTACCTATTTATCATTGGGCCTGTGAAAACCCCGCTAGTCCATGGCATGGGAAGATTGAAATCATCTCGGACAATGTGGCCGAAACGCCTTATTACTACACAATGGCAGTAAGTGGTTGGGCATCTAGCTATCGTTTACTGGCACAAGCGAATAAATTTATTGCATGGTTTAAGCAACAAAAAGAACGAGCACAGATTGAACGGAAGTGGCAAGGCACGACGGTGTCTGGTGACATCAGTTATAGAGACGAACCTGGCCATTTAATGGGGGAAGCGGAATTGAAACAGATGTACATGACACATTGTGAAAAATTTGAGCTAACCCCAAAAGAATAGCGAATATACAGCAGAGCTAGATTATCTATTGACCTAAGAGAGAACGATCACTTGTTCTATCATCGGCTCGATAGAGAATAAGAAAAGACTCTTCTGACGATCAAAGACGCTCAAGGATATTCAGCCTTGGCGATAATTACTTCATTTGCGAATAATTAACATTGACCGACTAAAGCAATGCTCTATATAATGCCCGGGTTTGCTTAGTGCAAAGACAAATCCAAGAGAGAGAAATGGAACAGCTAACAAGGTTGCAACCGCTCAAGAATATTGTGTGGTCGCAAGTCCTCATGCTTGTGCTGATTATGATTTTCGCAACTTGGTCAAAAGGTATTGGTATCGCATTTTCTGCAGTATTTGGCAGTTGCGTCGCGATTGTAAATACGCTTTTGATGGTTTGGCATATTCATCGTGCAGCGGAGACTGCGAAGGCTGATGCCGAGAAAAATTTAAGTAGAGCATACAGATGTGTAGCTGAACGATGGCTGAATACGATTGTAATGTTTGCTACAGGCATTGTGTTGCTGGAGCTGGATATTACGGCGTTAATGGTTGGATGTGCAGCGACGCAACTGATGTTGTTTATGGGAAATACTAACCGGGCTTTAAACCGACATGGCTAGTGAAACAATTACTACATCAGAATACATTAAACATCACCTTCAAAACTTAACGTTTGGTGAAAAACAAATTCAAATCGAGCCTGGAGTTTGGACTCCAAGTGGCGATTGGGGCTTTGCAACCTCTGCTGAAGAAGCAGCGAAAATGGGGTTTTGGGCAATAAACGTTGATTCAATGTTTATGTCACTTCTTCTCGGTGCTTTAATGATGTGGTTCTTCCGCAGCGCAGCAAAAAAAGCATCAGCCGGTATCCCAACAGGGATGCAAAACTTTGCAGAAATGATCATCGATTTCATTGATGACACCGTGAGAGGCTCTTTCTCAGGTGGTAAAAACAATCTTGTAGCACCATTAGCACTAACCATATTCGTCTGGATTTTCCTGATGAATCTTATGGATTTGTTACCAGTAGATCTTATTCCAATGGCCGTGGCGCAAGGTGCAGCAGCATTCTTCGGTGCAGACCCGCATCACGTGTTTTTCAAAATAGTCCCATCAACTGACCCGAATGTGACTCTAGGTATGGCACTGTTCGTCTTTGCTCTAATGCTGTTTTATAGCTTTAAAGTTAAAGGCACGGGTGGTTTCCTTGGTGAATTGGCATTCCAGCCTTTTGGCAAATGGGCACTACCAATTAATTTAATTCTGGAAACAGTCACATTACTCTCGAAGCCATTTTCACTAGGGCTACGACTTTTCGGCAATATGTATGCCGGTGAAATGGTCTTCATTTTGATCGCGACAATGTACAGTGCGGGTGTTGTGCTGGGGTCTTTTGCTGGTCTATTACAGGTTGGTTGGGCGATTTTTCATATCCTTATTATCACGTTGCAAGCATTCATCTTTATGGTGTTAACAACGGTATATATCGATATGGCTCATCAAGAACATCATTGATGTTTGTTAGGTTTTAATTTTTTTATTTTTAGTCTTTACTTTTTGTAGGAGAAGAAAATGGATATGGGTTTAGTTTACATTGCTGGTGCATTGATGATCGGCTTGGGCGCACTTGGTGCGGCGATTGGTGTTGGTTTATTAGGTGGTCGTTTCTTAGAAGCCGCTGCTCGTCAACCAGAATTAGTTCCAATGTTACGCACACAGTTTTTCTTGGTAGCTGGTCTTGTTGACGCGGTACCTATGATCGCTGTTGGTTTGGCTATGTACGTACTGTTCGCGGTGGCTGGTTAATATTATTATACACCCCATTAGCGATAAATTAGAGGTACAGGCATGAATATTAATGCAACCATTTTAGGCCAGATGATCGCCTTTGCGATCTTCATCGCCTTCTGCATGAAGTATGTATGGCCACCTATCATGCAAGCGCTCGAAGAGCGTAAAAAGAAAATTGCCGATGGTCTGGCCGCAGCTGAACGTGGCAGACATGAGCAAGAGTTGGCTGAGAAACGTGCACAACAAGTTATCCATGAAGCGAAAGAGCAAGCGAATGAAATCGTTGCTCAAGCAACTAAACGTGGTAATCAAATTGTAGACGAATCTAAAGATAATGCCCGCGTGGAAGGTGAGCGTATCCTGACATCTGCGAAAGCAGAAATTGAACAGGAAGCGAATCGTGCTCGTGATGAACTTAAATCACAGGTTGGCAGTATTGCACTTGCAGGCGCAGGTAAGATTATCGGCCGTGAAATTGATGAAAAGGCACATACCGATTTGCTTGACGAATTGGTTAGCCGAATCTAGAGGAAAGTTAGGATGGCAGAAGCAATAACCATCGCTCGCCCGTACGCTAATGCGATATTTTCTATCGCACAAGATAAAGGCGAGTTAAAGGCATGGTCCGACCTGCTTATGGTTCTGGCACAGTGTGCTTCAGAACCTGAGATGCAATCCATTATCACTAGCCCTGCAGTGAGTGACGAGCAGGCTGTTGATTTGTTGGCAGATATTGCTGGCGACAAAATGACAGCTGACGCACGTAACTTCCTGTTGATGCTGGCAGAAAATAACCGTCTGCTATTGATGGCAGATATTACCGTTCTCTTCGAAGAGCTGCGTGCCGAAGCTGAGAAATCAATGACGGCTGAAGTAATTTCAGCACGTGCTTTAGACGATGCACAAGCAGCAAAAATATCTGCTGCTCTTAAACAGCGTCTAGGTCGCGATGTCACACTGACAAATACCATTGATGAAAGCTTACTTGGCGGTGCAATCATTCGGGCAGGGGATCTGGTAATCGACGGTTCTGCCTTGGGTAAACTGAACAGACTGGCCACCGCAATTATCTAAGCGGCCCGTTATAGAGGAAACAGAGATGCAACTGAATTCAGCAGAAATCAGTGACCTAATCAAAAAGCGTATCGAAAGCTTTGACGGGGCCACTGAAGCGCGTACAGAAGGTACCGTAGTCGGTGTTACCGATGGTATCGTTCGTATTCATGGCCTAGCCGATGTGATGTCAGGGGAAATGCTTGAATTCCCAGGTAACACGTTTGGTATGGCTCTTAACTTAGAGCGTGACTCAGTCGGTGCTGTTGTACTGGGTGCGTACCAACATATTTCAGAAGGCGACAAAGTTAAATGTACTGGTCGTATTCTTGAAGTCCCAACTGGCGAAGCTTTATTAGGTCGCGTTGTTGATTCACTAGGTCGTCCAATTGATGGCAAAGGCGATATCAACGCAGAAGGTTCATCACCAATTGAAAAAGTGGCGCCTGGCGTAATCGCTCGTCAATCAGTTGACGAACCACTGCAATCTGGTTTGAAATCAATCGATGCGATGATCCCTGTTGGTCGTGGCCAACGTGAGTTAATCATCGGTGACCGTCAAACAGGTAAAACAGCGATTGCTATCGACACAATCATCAACCAAAAAAATACTGGTGTTAAGTGTATTTATGTGGCGATTGGGCAAAAAGCATCATCTATTGCAAACGTTGTTCGTAAGCTAGAAGAACACGGTGCGTTAGACCACACAATCATCGTGGCTGCTTCTGCTTCTGATTCAGCGGCGTTGCAATTCATTGCACCATATGCTGGTTGTTCAATGGGTGAATACTTCCGTGATAAAGGCGAAGACGCCTTGATCATCTATGATGACTTGACTAAACAAGCCTGGGCTTACCGCCAAGTTTCATTGTTATTACGTCGTCCACCTGGTCGTGAAGCATATCCTGGTGACGTATTCTACCTTCACTCACGTCTACTTGAGCGTGCTGCTCGTGTTAACGCTGACTATGTAGAAAAAGCAACTAACGGTGCGGTTAAAGGTAAAACAGGGTCATTGACTGCCTTACCTATCATCGAAACCCAAGCGGGTGACGTATCAGCATTCGTTCCAACAAACGTTATCTCAATCACTGACGGTCAAATCTTCTTAGAAACAGATTTGTTCAACTCAGGTATCCGTCCTGCGATTAACGCGGGTCTGTCGGTATCACGTGTTGGTGGTGCGGCACAAACGAAAATCATCAAGAAATTAGGTGGTGGTATTCGTCTTGATTTGGCTCAGTACCGTGAATTGGCAGCATTTGCTCAGTTCGCTTCTGACCTTGATGAGGCAACACGTGCTCAAATCAACCGTGGTCAACGCGTCACTGAATTGATGAAACAAAAACAATATCAACCTCTGTCAGTTGCTGAAATGGCGATTTCGCTTTACTCAGCTAACGAAGGTTTCTTGGATGACTTAGAAGTAAGCAAAGTAGGTTCTTTTGAAGCCGCTTTGATTGCGAGTATGCATTCAAACCAAGCTGATTTGATGGCAACTATTAACGAAACTGGTAACTTTAACGACGACATTGCAGCGCAAATGAAAACTGCAATTGAGAGCTTTAAAAAAACTGGTAGCTGGTAATCGGAGCATAAGTCATGGCTAGCGGTAAAGAGATACGGACTCAAATAGGCAGCATCAAAAATACGCAGAAAATCACCTCTGCTATGGAGATGGTTGCAGCGAGTAAAATGCGTAAGGCTCAAGATCGCATGGCAGCGACACGTCCCTATGCAGATAAGATTTACAATGTCATCCAGCATTTGGCCTTTGCACATCCTGAGTACAAACATCCGTACTTATTGGATCGTGAAGAGTCCAAACGCGTGGGTTACATCATCATCTCGTCTGATCGTGGATTGTGTGGTGGTCTGAACAATAATTTGTTCAAAACGGTTTTAAAAGATCTTAAAACTAAATTGGATGCTGGACTTGAAGTTGACCTATGTACTATCGGTCAGAAAGCCTCAACATTCTTCAAAAGACTACCTGTTAACCTTGTCAGTCAAAAAGTTCAATTAGGCGATGCACCACAAGCCAATGAACTGATCGGTACAGTCAAGGTCATGCTGGATGCTTACAACGAAGGCCGAATTGACAGCCTCTATCTTGTTTATAACGAGTTCGTGAATACCATGACTCAAGAAAACAAAGTAGTGCGTCTGTTACCGGCCAAGCCTGAAAAGCCGAGCGAAGAATTGTCTCATCACTGGGACTATATTTATGAACCTGACGCTAAAGACGTGCTAGATGATTTATTAGTGCGTTACATCGAGTCATTGGTTTACCAAGGTGTTGTTGAGAATATTGCCTGTGAGCAAGCTTCTCGAATGATCGCAATGAAAAGCGCGAGTGACAATGCGGGTGACCTTATTGATGACTTGCAACTGGTTTACAACAAAGCTCGTCAGGCTGCGATTACGCAAGAGATCTCTGAGATTGTTGCAGGTGCCGCTGCGGTATAACTGAATAGAAGATATTAAGAGGAAGCGAAATGAGCTCTGGAAAGATTGTTCAAATTATCGGCGCGGTAGTCGACGTGGAATTTCCACGTGATAACCTGCCTAAAGTATATGACGCCCTCCTGGTTGAAGAAGCTGGCTTAACGCTAGAAGTTCAACAACAATTGGGTGATGGTGTTGTCCGTGCGATTGCAATGGGTACAACAGATGGTCTTAAACGTGATTTAGCTGTATCGAACACTGGTAAAGCAATCAGCGTCCCTGTCGGTCAAAAAACACTTGGCCGTATCATGGACGTATTGGGTAATCCAATCGACGAAAAAGGCGAAATTGGTGAAGAAGAGCGTTGGGGTATCCACCGCAAAGCACCTTCTTTTGATGAATTAGCCGCAAGTAACGAACTGTTAGAAACAGGTATCAAAGTCATCGACTTAGTCTGCCCGTTTGCTAAGGGTGGTAAAGTTGGTCTGTTCGGTGGTGCCGGTGTTGGTAAAACCGTCAACATGATGGAATTGATTCGTAACATCGCTATCGAACACAGTGGTTTCTCTGTATTCGCTGGTGTTGGTGAGCGTACTCGTGAAGGTAATGACTTCTATCACGAGATGACTGACTCAAACGTTATCGACAAAGTATCACTGGTTTACGGTCAAATGAATGAGCCACCAGGTAACCGCTTACGTGTTGCTTTGACTGGTTTGACAATGGCTGAATTCTTCCGTGATGAAGGTCGTGACGTATTGTTCTTCGTTGATAACATCTACCGTTACACATTGGCCGGTACCGAAGTATCTGCATTGTTGGGTCGTATGCCTTCTGCGGTAGGTTACCAACCAACATTGGCTGAAGAGATGGGTGTATTACAAGAACGTATTACATCTACTAAAACAGGTTCTATCACCTCAATCCAAGCGGTATACGTACCTGCGGATGACTTGACGGATCCATCGCCTGCAACAACATTCGCTCACTTGGACGCAACAGTTGTACTGTCACGTTCAATTGCTGAATTGGGTATCTACCCTGCGATTGACCCACTTGACTCAACATCACGTCAATTGGATCCATTGGTTGTTGGTAACGAGCATTATGACGTAGCTCGTGGCGTCCAAGGTACTTTACAGCGTTATAAAGAACTGAAAGATATCATCGCGATCTTGGGTATGGATGAGTTGTCAGAAGAAGACAAATTGACTGTATCTCGTGCTCGTAAGATTCAACGTTTCTTGTCACAACCGTTCTTCGTCGCAGAAGTCTTTACTGGTGCACCTGGTAAATACGTCTCTCTGAAAGATACGATTGCTGGCTTCACAGGCATTCTGAATGGCGACTACGATTCACTACCAGAACAAGCGTTCTACATGGTAGGTAGCATCGAAGAAGCTGTAGAGAAAGCTAAGAAGTACTAATCCCCTGGGAGGTTAAACATGGCTATGAGTATCCATGTTGATATCGTAAGCGCAGAGAAACAGATCTTTTCAGGTCTGGCACAAGCAGTATTTGCTTCAGCTGTGATGGGTGAAGTGGGTATTTACCCACGACATACACCAATGCTGACTCGCCTTAAACCAGGTGAAGTTCGTGTCTTAAAAGACAACGGTGAAGAAGAGCAATACTATGTGTCTGGTGGCATGTTAGAAGTGCAACCACACGTTGTCACTGTGTTAGCTGACAGTGCACTTCGTGCTGCCGATGTTGATGAAGCGGCTGCATTACAAGCGAAAGCGGATGCAGAAAAAGCCATTAACGACGGTAGTGCGAAACGTGACTTTGCAGAAGCCCAGCATGAACTGGCAGAAGCAATGGCACAACTACGTGCAATCGAGCGTATGAGATCAAGCAGTAAAGGACGTTAAACTCCTTCACTGTCTAAACGAAAAAGGCTGTCCTTGTGACGGCCTTTTTTTTATCTGAATTTTGCTAGAATGACTTAATTATTAACCACGGAAATCCTTATGAGCCTGAGTATTATCATCCTCGCTGCCGGTAAAGGCACTCGCATGAAATCGAATAAACCTAAAGTCATGCATCAACTTGCCCATAAACCGTTATTACAGCATGTGATTGATACCGCTAAGCAGCTTAATCCAGCTCAGCTAGCCGTCGTCTGTGGCAATGGAGCCGATGAAGTGGTGCCATATCTTGAAGCCCAAGGTATTGAGACAGCCATGCAAACAGAACAAAAGGGCACCGGTCACGCTGTTGAGCAGGCCATAGCTTTCTTTGAAAATAGCGACCAAGTTCTCGTCCTCTATGGTGATGTCCCACTTATCGAAGTCGATACCTTAGATGCCCTTATCAATGAAGGTGAAGCAGACAGTCTTAAAGTGCTCACTGCTATGCTCGATGATCCAACCGGTTATGGTCGCATCGTGCGTGATGTGACTGGTCAAATGTTGATGATCACCGAAGAAAAAGATGCCAATGAAGAAACCAAACTCATCAATGAGGTGAATACCGGCATTATGTGTATTCCAGCTAAGTGGTTAACGCAATCACTATCACAGTTGGATAACAACAATGCACAAGGTGAATATTACCTAACAGACTTGATTGCCAAAGCGGTTGAGAACGGCGTTGAAATTGACTCCATCACCTGTGAGGATGAATTAGAAGTCGCTGGCGTGAATAACCGTGTTCAATTAGCTGAGTTAGAAAGTTACTACCAACAGAAAAAAGCGACTGATTTAATGATGTCAGGTGTCACCATGCGTGATCCGGCCCGCATCGACATTCGTGGTGAGCTAACGGTCGGACAAGATATTACCATCGACGTGAATGTCATTTTTGAAGGTAATAACACTCTTGCAGATAATGTCACCATTGGAGCCAACTGCATCATCATCAATAGCGTGATTCATCAAGGTGCTGAGATTCTGCCTAATAGCATTATTGAAAATGCCGAAGTAGGTGCTAACTGTGCTGTTGGCCCCTATGCTCGCTTACGTCCAGGTACAAAACTCGCTGCTAAATCGAAAGTCGGTAACTTTGTAGAAATCAAAAATGCCAATATCGGATTAGGTTCTAAAATCAATCATTTAAGTTATATTGGTGATACTGATATGGGTGCTGATGTAAATATCGGTGCTGGCACCATTACCTGTAATTATGATGGAGCGAATAAACATCGCACTGTGATTGGAGATCGGGTATTTGTGGGGTCGGATACGCAGTTGGTGGCACCTGTTGTTGTTGAGGATGGGGCGACGATTGG
>DRHY01000033.1 GCA_011052985.1 Methylophaga thalassica | reverse complement strand
CTAAGACGTGTTGAAACATCGGTGATGAATCATCACGAACAAGATTTCACGGTCGGCCCTCTAACATTAAGCTCTCAGAAACGACAAGCAATTTGGTTTGAACAACTATTGGATTTAACCAGTACCGAATTTAATCTACTTGAAGTACTGGCGCGAAAAGCAGGTCAGGTGGTGACGAAAGACGAACTTTCGCAGCAAGCGATGGGACGTCCTCTTGTTCGTTATGATAGAAGTATTGATGTGCATATGAGTAGTATTAGACAAAAGCTCAGTCAACAAGACGACGGCTTCAGCTATATCCAAACGATTCGGGGGAAGGGATACCAGTTTATCCGCGATTAATATGCGCAAATTATTCTGGACGTTTTTTAGCGTTTTCTGGCTAGCCCTATTGATATCAGGCTTTACTGTCGGCACAGCTGTCTGGCTTCATCATCAATCATTACAATCTGACGTCAAAAAAACCGATGAGCAGATAAATGTTCATGCCGAAGCCTACGTCGTTGTCGCCGCTGATATCTATCGTCATGGTGGCATGAATAGTCTCATTGAATTTCTGGAACAAAATCAAAATGGCCCCTTTCCTAAAGTCTATGCTATCAATGAGACCGGACAGGACTTGCTCAAACGACCTATTCACTCAGCGTTAATTGCCTATGTAAAACAGCTTAATCAGCAGGGTGAGTTTGCGAATACAATCCAATATGCCAGTGACTCATCAAGCCAGCGCATTTTATTATTCCCTCCTAAACTAACATCAGCATCGGCCAACTCGCTGAATTTAAGTGATACTAACGATACTGCAAATATCCTGACAGAATCCTTCTCTCAACAACGTCCAGACAACGAAGACGATCCTCCGCTATCAAATCCTATTTTGTTATTAATTGGCTCAGGTTTATTTGGTGCCCTGTTCTTCAGTACGTTTCTTGCCTGGTATTTCATCAAACCTATCGCGATACTCCGAAAAGCATTTGCTCAAATCGCCAGTGGCCAGTTAGATACTCGTATTGGTAACAAAATGGGTCACCGGCAAGATGAGTTAGTTGAGTTGGGCGAGAACTTTGATGAGATGGCAAGCAAAATCTCCCAGCTGATGACGGCCCAACAGCGACTCTTGCATGATGTGTCACATGAACTTCGTTCTCCCCTTGCAAGAATGCAAGCTGCTGTAGGCATTGCAGAACAGCAGCCAGATAAAGCACAAAATACTCTGGCAAGAATTGATAAAGAATCTCAACGGATGAATGATCTCATTGGTGAGTTATTGGTTTTATCACGATTGGAAACAGAGGTTGTGCCCAACCAGCAATCGCTGTCTGTTTTATCACTTAATGATCTTCTGGATGAGATCATAAGTGATGCTCGGTTTGAGGCCGCGACCAAAGATGTCGTGATTGATTATCAGATTACTGATGACATTCACCTGCCTATGCATAGTGAGTTACTTCACCGCGCAATTGAAAATATTCTGCGTAATGCCATTAAATTCTCAGCACAAGAGAGTCACGTCAGTCTTAGCGTCATAAAGAATACGCTAGAGAAGATGGTGATAATCAAGATAGAAGATAATGGCCCAGGTGTGGCCGAAGATGAATTAGAAGCGATTTTTGAACCTTTTTTCCGAGGTCAGTTAATTCATCGTAATGACAGTATTGGGCTGGGCTTAGCGATTGCTTTCAGAGCTGTTCATGCTCACCATGGCAAACTAAAAGCCTACAATCGCGAGCAAGGTGGGTTATGTCTCGAAATGTTATTACCCATCAAATAATGGCTGGGACTGTTATATAAACACAACGTAAACTCAAAGAATTTAAATCAAAGTATCAAACAATAAAAATATTACTTGCTATTCTTAATAACAATCATTATCATTTGTAACTGAAGGAGTTGTTGAGGCAATGTGACAACAGAGGCTTGATACTCCCTCTCTCTTAAATCTGAAAACCGAGTTTGTTGCCAGCCTCACGGTTGGCAACTTTTTTCAGCTTTCATCGAAAATTCCAATCTTAAATCATTCCCCCAACAGCTGATTTTTTGAACACTTTTGCCTACAATAGTCTGCCTTATTACTAATCACGAAGAATAATGGCTAGAAAACTCATAAGATCAGATTCAGAGTGGAAAGATCACCTTAATGACGAGCAATATTATGTCACTCGCCAGTCAGGCACAGAGGCTCCTTTTTCAGGTGCTTATGTTGACCACGATGATGAAGGCGTTTATCACTGCACATGCTGTAAAAATCCCCTATTTTCATCCGATGATAAATTTGACGCTGGCTGTGGCTGGCCTAGTTTCTCAGCCCAAATCACACATGGCGTCGTTACTCACTTAGCAGATAACAGTCATGGAATGGACCGCACAGAAGTGCGATGCCAACATTGTGATGCACATCTAGGTCATATTTTTGATGATGGTCCTGAGCCCTTAGGTATGCGTTATTGCATCAATTCAGTCGCGTTAGATTTTGACAAAAGCAACTGAATGGATTGTATACATTATCGAAGCAGATAATGGCCATTTATATACAGGTATCACAACGGACTTAGCCCGCCGCTTAACTGAACACAAGCAACACAAAGGTGGCGCCCGCTTTTTTCATACCAGTGCTGCCAACAAAGTCGTCTACCAAGAAACTGCCACCGATCGTAGTAGTGCCTCAAAACGCGAAGCGGCTATAAAAAAACTTCACCGCAAAGCTAAATTAGCCCTTATCGCTACTAGCTAACATGCTGTATAATCGCGCTTTTTTCAGCGTGTTCTGCACCACATCAATCACAGGAAATTCCCTTGCTCAGTACTGCAAATATCACCATGCAATTTGGCGCTAAGCCACTCTTCGAAAACGTCTCTGTAAAATTTGGCGATGGCAATCGTTATGGCCTTATTGGTGCCAATGGTTGCGGTAAATCAACCTTTATGAAAATTCTGGCGAAACAACTGGAGCCTACATCTGGCAACGTTATGCGAGATGTAAATGAATCATTTGCAGTACTAAAGCAGGACCAGTTTGCTTACGAAGATCAACGTGTTATTGATGTTGTCATCATGGGGAAGCCGGAGCTATACGACGTTCATATTGAACGTGATCGTATCTATAATTTGCCAGAGATGAGTGAGGAAGATGGGCTCAAAGTCGCCGATCTTGAAGGTCAATACGCCGAGATGGATGGTTATACTGCTGAATCACGTGCAGGTGAGTTATTGCTTGGTGTGGGTATTCCTGTTGAGCAGCACTATGGTCCAATGAGTGAAATCGCGCCGGGCTGGAAATTACGTATTTTATTAGCCCAGGTGTTATTTGCTGATCCCGACATCATGTTACTTGATGAGCCTACTAACCATTTGGATATCAACACTATTCGTTGGTTGG
>DRHY01000032.1 GCA_011052985.1 Methylophaga thalassica | reverse complement strand
TACAGGAGTATTCTGTGCCCAAACCGAACACTGTTAAACCCTTACTATTACTACTTATCCCCTTATTAATTCTGTTCATTACTTCTTTTTCAGCTCCGTCTTATGCCGGTGGTGTCACGGCTGATTCAGTCGAAAAAAGTGAGACGAATGCTGACGTTTACGGTAGCTTAGCGGCGCTTATTGAAGATCCAAAAGCACGAGATAAGTTGGTTGAAGAACTCAAATCCTTATCAAACAATGGTCAAACTAATACTGCCGCAAATACTGACGAACAAAATGATAATAAAATAAGCAGCAAAAACTCAGAGGGCGTTGCTGCCTCGATTGCTGAAAAAAGTCAGGTCGTCGTTGAATCCATGATCACCACGCTACAAGGGAGTTGGGAAGCTCTCAGCTCACTCTGGCAGGGTAGCGGCAAATCTACCTCAGAATGGTTAGCTGACTTAATCAAAACCAGCTTGGTCGTAGCCGCAACGGTCATTGGGTTCATTTTACTTCGACTTGTAGCCAAACTGTTATTCACAAAAACCAGTAGGTTTGTAAATGGAGAACACGATAAACATCCTTTAGTAATCAAAACCACAGCCGTTATCATGGCAACGATTATCGATATCGCTGTGGTTGCTTTGGCTTGGTTAGCGGGGTACGGTTCAGCTTTGTTGCTCGTCGGAAAAGTAGGCGAGATTAATGTTGCTGAAACCTTATTCCTGAATATTTTCTTAGCTGTTGAGTTCACTAAGGTTATTATCCGAGCTATTTTTTCAGGTCGAAACGAAACATTACGTTTAGTCCCCATGTCGACAGAAAACGCACGGCAATGGTCAGGCTTTTTATCTAGGATCATCAGTCTAATAGGATATGGCACTCTATTCTTAGTGCCTTACATCGCTTTATCTATCTCAGATAGTCTTAGCGAATTAGCCAATCTGTTCATCGTATTATTTACGGTTATCTATGCCTTAGTTGTTATTTTCAAGACGAAAAATGACGTAAAAGAACATATGTTAGCTGCTGCTGAACAGAGTCATTTCAGTGTGAATAATGTGATGCTCCGTGTGTTGGCAAGAACATGGCACTGGTTTGCGATAGTGTACTTTTTGGCACTGGGTTCAGCATTATTAGTGAACTCTGATCAAGCCTTACCCATTATTTTGCTGGCGACAGTGAAAACCGTCATTGTCACCTTGGTGGGAATGGCCGTCGTGGCGTTACTTGATGTCGCTGCGAATCACAATATCAGTCTACCTCCTGTGTTGAATCAACATTTATCCAATGCGGAAACACGTTTCAATCAACAGCTACCACGGGTGTTTAAGATCCTAAAAATTGTGGTGCTGCTGCTTGTTGTCAGCAGTATATTAGATGCATGGCACGTGATTAATCTGCTGGAATGGATGGAGTCACCTTTTGGTCAGCATGTGCTCACATCAGCTATTTCTGTGTTTTTAATCATTTCAACATCAATGATGATTTGGATTGTCTTAGCAAGCTGGATTGAACATCGCTTGAATCCAGAAGAAACCGGGCATATGCCAAGTGCTCGAGAAAAGACTTTATTAACGATTTTCAGAAATGCGATCGCTATCACTATCATCATTATGACTACTATGATTGTGCTGTCTGAAATCGGTATTAATATCGGACCACTCATTGCTGGTGCCGGTGTGTTAGGTTTAGCCATTGGTTTTGGTGCACAAAAACTGGTGCAAGACGTCATTACGGGTGTGTTCATTCAATTAGAAAATGCGATTAACAACGGCGATGTTGTGACCGCCGATGGTATTACCGGGGTAGCTGAAAAGCTGACCATACGTTCATTAGGTTTACGTGACTTATCTGGTACATTTCATATTATTCCATTCTCATCAGTCACTACTGTTTCTAACTACATGCGTGAGTTTGCATACCATGTCGGTGAGTATGGCGTTGCCTATCGTGAGGATATTGATCAGGTGATTGCGAAGCTAAGAGAAGCATTTGCCGAATTGATGTCTGAGGAAGACTTCCGCAGTCAGATTTTGGTTGATGAACTCGAAGTCCACGGTGTCACAGCCTTAGCAGACAGCTCAGTTAATATACGTGTTCGCATTAAAACATTGCCGGGTAGTCAGTGGGGTATTGGCCGTGCTTACAATCGTCTGGTGAAATACCATCTGGATGCAGCAGGTATCGAAATTCCATTCCCACATCTCACTTTGTATTTTGGTGAAGACAAAGAAGGTAAAGCACCTGCGGCACCGCTTCGTATGGTTGATGAAGTGGAGGTTAAGGAGTTATTTAATGCTCAGAGCCGCGATGAGGAAACGGACAGTTCATCACCAAGCTCAGACAAATCTACATCAGCAACAAAAGCGGATACTAATCCAAGCCGAAAAGGAGATTTTGATGACGCAGACTAATCTGTAGATTTTTGCCAGAAAAAAGGCGGCTAGACATCCTAGCCGCCTTTTTTATTGGGTGAGGGGTAAAGTATTATTCTTTTACAAATATACCTTTGTCAGCCTCGACCATCAGTGCTTGTAAGTCAGCGGCTTTCAATGCCAAAGCAAAGCCCAATACACCACTACCAATCACCACTTTGTCATAGTTGCTTACACTTTCATCGATGAGCACTTTAATCGTATCAGGTAAAGCGATAGGGGGCACAGCCCCAACGACATAACCTGTCTGTTCAGGCACTTCATCAAACTCAGCCATACGCAGCTTACGTTCATCCAGATGTTTTCTAAGCACGCCCCAGTCTGCTCGACCAGCACCCGCCACGCCAAGTAAAACAAATTTATCTGAGCCGGTTTTAAAAAGAATACTTCTGACAACAGATGTGGGATCTAAACCCTCAGCGGTTAATAATTCTTCCAGATTGCGAATGGGTTTTTTATCCTCAGATAGAGGGATTTCGATCACCTCAAACGAAATATTCTGTCCTTCAAGTAAATCAGTGACGGGAGAAGAAATTGGTGTACTCATTGTGCCTCCTGTTAGTGCCATAGTTGAATTAAGTCTGTTTAGTTAGTTTGTAAGTGTACAGTTTATATGTGGTTTTTGAAGTCATGCAGACTGGAAAGTGTGTATTGGTAAAGAGTGTTTTATATAAACTGCTGATTAGCAATTAGAATAAATCAGGTGGTCTGTTTTTAGCGAAAAGTAGGCCGTCTTCTGCCCTTATATTAATTGAATAATGATAGCTCTCTGATTATGCTCTTTAGTGG
>DRHY01000031.1 GCA_011052985.1 Methylophaga thalassica | reverse complement strand
CTCGTACAGTAGAGCACCGGATGCAAAGTTTAGGTATTAAGTATGTATTCCAAGGCCAGCGTATCAAGCTACCCGTGTTTGAAAAACTCATTAAAGAGTTAAAATTGAGTCCTGATGAATGCGCATATGTAGGTGATGATTGGGTAGATTTATCCATTATGAGTCGTGTAGGACTTGCCATTGCTGTTCAAGATGCTGATCCTATAGTAAAAAAACATGCACATTTCATTACCTCATCAAATGGCGGACACGGTGCTGCGAGAGAAGTCTGTGAATTAATAATGGAAGGACAGGGAAACCTGCAAGATCAAATTGAACGCCATTTTTAACCTCCCTCTATACGCTCGTATAGGCTTATTATTACTTGCATTAGCAAGCATCTGGTTAGTATTCTCAGGTGAGCACTCATCATCACAAAGCGATCTCAAAGTCGACCGCTCTAGTGATTTAGCCATGACAGATTTTAAGATGACCATCATGGATCCTGAAGGTAAACCTGTAAGAATAATTAACGGGGACTTGATGGAGCACTTCCCAGAAAGTGATACAACTGAGATTACCAATCCAATCGCTGAGTTTCTGCAAACAAATCGTGACTCATGGATCATCACAGCAAATCATGGCCACACTCAAGGTAAAGGTACGACAATTTTATTAACGGGAAATGTTATTATCGTTGATAAAGAGAACCCTGCATTAAAGATGCTGACTGAAAAACTTACCTTAGATACTCAATACAACACAGCCTATACAGATCAAGCTGTGACCATTAAATCACCCAATGGTGATACTGAGTCAGTCGGTTTACATGCTGATCTCAATGATGAAACGATAAATCTGCACTCAAGGGTCAAAGGACAATATGATGCGCCTGCTAACTAAATTTTCTGCCATTGTTTTACTCACTTTACCAGCCATTAGCTGGGCGTTACCAAGTGATCGTGAAAAGCCTATTAACATTGAAGCTGATAATGCACAAATGGATGACCAACAGGGTGTAACGCAATACAAAGGCCGTGCAATATTAACCCAAGGCACCTTAAAAATAGAGGGCGATATCATTACCTTTTATTACGATGAAAATAAACAACTCGAAAAAGCGATTGCGACAGGGAAATTAGCTAAATACCAGCAAATTCAAAAACCGGGTGAGTCACCAGTCAAGGCGAAAGCGTTGCGTATGGAGTACTATGCAAACCGCGATAAAATCTATCTGATTGGTGAAGGACATGTCTGGCAAAATGGTGATGAGTTTTCAGGCAATCGTATTGTTTATGACATAGCTAACAACGCCGTTTCGGCAAACTCGGCACCTGTCAATGTCGATGGTGAGACACATGATAGAGGTCGTATTCATATGATCATTCAGCCGCCAAAAAAAGCAGACAAACCAACTAAAAAATCGAAGTCGACTCGGGTCACAAATGTGGCTAGCACGCAAGCCCCACAAACAGCACCCGCTCAGAAGAAGCAAATCGACTCGGCTGCAACTACCGCCAAAACAGAAAGCACAACACCTGAAAAGCAGTATCCAGAAGCAAAAACAACTAGTCGTTTAAATATGCGTACAGGACCCGGTACAGGCTATCAACGTGTTGGGACTTTGGATCAATTCATTACGGTCAAAGTACTTACAAGACAGCAAGGCTGGGCGCAAGTCCGTGGACTTATTGATGGTGAACCCGCCGTTGGTTGGGTTAATGACTATTTCTTAGAGATGAAACAATAATTCACATGAGCATGCTTTCAGCCCATGGGCTCGCAAAAAAATATGGTGACCGCCAGGTCGTTAAAGATATCTCACTCGATGTCGAAAGCGGTCAAATCGTAGGTCTGCTTGGCCCTAATGGTGCTGGCAAGACAACGAGCTTTTACATGATTGTAGGACTGGTCCCTGTCGATCATGGCCACATATACCTTGATCAACAAGAATTAACGCACGATCCCATTCATGAGCGCGCCAGACTCGGTATCGGATATTTACCTCAAGAGGCCTCAGTATTTAGGAAGTTATCCGTCGAAGATAATCTCTTCGCGATAATTGAAACTCGAGATGAACTGGATGAGATAGCTAAAAAGACCTTGCTTGAGAAGCTTTTAGAAGACTTCCATATTGGTCATATTCGGCAAACAAAAGGCATGGCATTATCCGGTGGCGAACGTCGCCGAGTAGAAATAGCCCGTGCTCTGGCCATGGAGCCGCGATTCATTCTATTAGACGAACCCTTTGCCGGCGTCGATCCTATTTCGGTCTTAGATATACAAGGTATTATCCAGCAATTAGCAAAGCGTGGCATTGGTATTCTAATTACAGACCACAATGTTAGAGAAACGTTAAAAGTCTGCCAACGTGCTTATATCTTCAACGAAGGCGCGGTCATCGCTAAGGGCACACCAGATGAGATTTTATCGAATGAACAAGTACTGAGTGTTTACTTAGGACAAGATTTCAAAATGTAATCACTATCAGCCGTAAGCTAAATCACGTTACCATTGCATTAAGACTTCTTATGGCTGTATGTATGACCTATAGATTTTTACTCTTATTTTTTTTGTTGTTATTGAGTGGGTACGCTCAAGCCGAACAGCAGTCCCGTGCTCTTTCACCCGTTAAAATACAATTACAGTGGAAACATCAGTTTCAATTTGCGGGTATATATGCCGCAAAAGAAAAAGGCTTTTACCGCCAAGCGGGACTCGACGTTGAAATTATCAACGGTGTCACTCACCCTTTTGACGAGGTCGAATCTGGTGAAGTAGCGTTTGGATTGAGCGGCTCAGGTCTGATTGTTGAATATATGAAAGGCCGTCCATTTATCGCGCTTGGTGCAACCTTTCAACAAAGCCCGTATATATGGTTAGTAAGAGCAGACTCCGGTATTTACTCTGTCGCAGATTTCAAAGATAGAACAGTTACACATCAGTCATTTTCAGATGATCTGACGGCTATTTTTCTAAAGCAAAACGTTAACCTAAACACGATAAATTTTGTCAACTCTACTGGCTCAGATCTTGAATCTCTATTATCTGGTAATGTGGATGGCATCACCGCCTACGCATCAAATGAACCTTTTCTGATGCAACAACACGGTGTACCTTACCGGATAATATCCCCTCACGACTATGGCATTAACTTTTACAGTGATGTGCTATTTACCTCCAAACAGTTTCTAAAAAACAATCCAGAAACGGTAGCGGCATTCCGGGATGCAACCTATAAGGGCTGGCGTTATGCCATCAATAATCAAGAAGAACTGATTAATTTAGTTCTAGAAAAATATAACCCACAACATAAATCAGCAGAACATCTTCGTTATGAAGCGGAAGCATTATTCAAGCTGAGCCTCTATCCAACTGTCGACTTTGGTCATATGTCAGAAAATCGTTGGCAGCAAATCGCCGCAATCTATGAAGACTTAGGGGTTTACGCTGGAATAAAAAATCTCGATAACTTCATTTATAATCCAAACGAAGACAATACCTTCACGCTGAGATGGCTGGCCATTTCACTCGCTATTTTGACCTTTAGCCTAATTATTTTTTATATATTCAGACACCGAAATACCCGCTACTTAAGAGAGAAAATTGAGCAGCAAACACGTTCACTGCAAGAAGAATTAGATAAACGACTGCTCTTAGAAGCGAAAGCAACTCAGGAAAGTCTGCGCTTGCAAACACTTCTCGATAATACGGTGGACAGTGTCATCACCATCAACAGTCAAGGCACAATAGAAAATTTCAACAAAGGTTCTGTTGAATTGTTCGGTTATTCAGCCGAAGAAATTATCGGTCAGAACATTATCGTACTAATGCCTGAAAAATATCGAGATATGCACAAATTAGGAATGGCTCGATTTTTATCTACGGCAGAAAGTCGCATTATGGGCCAATCAGTTCAACTTGAAGGATTACATCAACAGGGACATTCATTCCCTATTGAGATGAAAATCAGTCATTTCATCTGGGAAGGACATCACTTATTTACAAGCATCGCTCGAGATATTTCTAAACAAAAAGCCGAGCAAGCACTTTTGTTAAAAGCCAAACAAGAAGCCGATCTTGCCAACAAGGCTAAATCAGACTTTTTGTCAGCAATAAGTCATGAGCTTAGAACTCCCCTCAATGGCATATTAGGCTTCTCTCAGTTACTACTAGCTGATAAACAGCATCCACTATCTTCTGAACACGTCACACCCGTAGAACAGATTATTCATAGTGGTGAACATTTACTCAGTCTAATCGATGATATGTTGGAGTTAGCTAAGATAGATGCCGGCTCTATCTCGATAGTAAAAAAACATTTTCCTATCCAGCAACTTATCGATGATTGCATGCCACTTCTTCAGCCACTGGCAGATGAATATGATGTCAACATTCTAACTCCTGATGTTGATAATACGATTGTTATTGCTGATTTCACACGACTAAAGCAAGTTTTCATCAACCTCATCTCAACAGCCATTAAATACAATCATGCTGGTGGGAAGGTGAATATTCAATTTTCATCACTCAAAAGTGAGGGCATGTTAAAAGTCACGATTATGGATACTGGAACAGGTATCGCGACTGAGAAGCAAGCAGATGTATTTACATCATCTACACCATTAGATGATTCCTACCGCGACATACAAGCCAGTGGTATGGGCTTAGGTCTCAGCTTACGATTAATAGAAGCAATGGGCTGTAAGCTAGACTTTGTTGATACTGATAGACAGGGCAGTGTTTTTTGGATTCAAATTCCGCTTTCCGGCCATAAAAAACCGGATGAAATTGATTCTAATCCTTATCTTGATAGTCGCTTACCTGCAGCCACCGAATTACCTACTGCAAGAAAAAGTGACGTCAGTAAAAAGCGGGTCATGTATATCGAAGATAATCCAGCAAATACTCGACTGATTGAATTATTCTTTTCTAGGTATCCGAATGTTCACTTCTCAAGCTACGAAACTGCAGAAGATGGGCTCAAAATGGTTGAACAACATCGTCCAGATGTAATTCTTATGGATATTCACTTACCCGGCATGTCGGGCATTGAGGCAGCTCAATTGATAAAAAACAATCCGATTAATGCTGATATCGCTATTATCGCGCTCACAGCTGCTGCGATGAAAGAGAATATCGATGCTGCTGAGAATATTTTTGATGATTATATAACCAAGCCTGTTGATTTCACTCTATTAACCACCAGCTTAAAGTCGTATTTGTAGACTACTCTAATAGCGTTGATACTGGCGGGAAAAATAATAGAGGCTCAACACGCTCATCATTTAAACTTACGCCTAAGTGTAGATGAGGACCTGTGACACGGCCAGTTTCCCCTACCTCACCAATAAGCTCCCCCTGAAGTACGTGTTGCCCATTTTTAACATCGATTTGGTTTAAATGACAAAACATCGTTATCAACCCTTGGCCATGGTCAATAAATACTGTATTGCCATTAAAAAAATAATTTCCGACGCCTCGTACAACGCCGTCAGCTGGTGCTTTGATTGGCGTGCCCGTTACCGCGGCGATATCCATACCACTATGTGGTTTTCTGGGTTCGCCATTAAAAACGCGACGGCGACCAAATAAACCACTCACCCTACCGTTTATGGGCCAAATAAAATTAACCGGCTCATTATCACTGTCCGTCCAATGCCTAAGGACATTGTTTATCTCGTCTACCTCTCGGTTAATACGTGTCATATCGTACTTATAAGGATTCACCTTTCTGGTGTCTTTTATCGTGAGATATTGCGTCGGGTATTGTTTATCTTTGATCGTCACTATTCGCGAACTTACCTCTTCCCCACGCCTTATGGACACCCTAATTTCACCAGGCTTTGCCTTCAGCGGAATCCCCAAAATAGCTTGCCACTCACCCTCCGTCTTCACCACCATAACGGGTCTACCTCGGTAGGTGACGTCGGGTTTAGCTAAGTGCTCACTTCCAAGACGAATAATCTCAACACCACCGGGAACGGCAGATGTGTCGGGAAGTTTAGCTTCTGATGCAAAACTGACGAGCATCATGAAGGTAAAGATAATAAGGTTATTTTTCATAGCTATGTTTGACTTCACAGACTAAGTGACCTTGATGTAATCGAATATCCAGCTCACTTCCGGCCTTAACTTGCTCTGCATTCGTGATGATCATATTTTTATGTGATGTAATGCTATATCCGCGATCAAGCGTGTTTAAAGGACTAACAGCAGCCAATGTTCTCACATGCTGTGATAACAGCTGCTTGTTATTCTGCACCTTTAGCTCAATCAGACGTTGAGATTGTTTGCTCAATGCATTGATATAGCGTTGTTGTTCATTTATTAATGGCAGTGGCCGCTGCTGATGAACGCGACTATGCAAAAACGTAAACTGTTGAATTCGTGTTTTTTGCTGGCTGAGGAATGCGCTGTTGAGACGATGTGACAATCCCAACACGCTAGTCCGCTGCTTATCTATCTGGGCTTGAGGATGTTTAAGTCTAATTGTTAGATAATCAACATGCTGTTGACGACGATCCCATATCCTCTGCCAAGCTAACATTAAACGTCTTTTTTGTTTTGATAAGGATTGAGTTTGCTGTCTTAAATACTGTTCTGGTCGCGGTAGTCGCAGTTGAAGAGTATGAATATGACGCTGCTCTGCTGATAAAAGCTGGGTGACTGTTTTAGTCAATCGTTGCATCATACTCATTAGATTATTTGACAGCTGATTTGCATCTGGCACAGCCAGTTCAGCAGCAGCAGAAGGTGTCGCCGCTCGGACATCGGCCACAAAGTCGGCAATGGTAAAATCAATCTCATGCCCTACAGCAGAGATGATGGGAAGCTCACACTCATACACAGCACGGGCTAATTTTTCATCATTAAAACTCCATAAATCTTCAAGGGAGCCTCCGCCTCGACTAATAATCAATACGTCACACTCGTTGCGTTGTTCAGCCTTTCTCACTGCTGTTGTCAGCTGACTAGCAGATGACTCCCCCT
>DRHY01000030.1 GCA_011052985.1 Methylophaga thalassica | reverse complement strand
AGGGTGGCACACTATTCTTAGATGAAATTGGTGATATGCCACTGCCGATGCAAGTTAAGCTATTACGTGTTCTGCAAGAGCGAACCTTTGAGAAAGTGGGAAGTAATAAAACACAAGTTGCCAATGTGAGAGTGATTGCTGCGACTCATCGTAATCTAGAAGATCATATTAATGATGGTCGTTTCCGTGAAGATTTATTTTACCGTCTCAATGTCTTTCCAATCGAAATGCCAGCGCTTAGAGATAGACCAGAAGATATTCCTCTTCTCATTAACGAGCTTATTAAACGCATTGAACACGAAAGCCGTGGCACCATAAGACTTACCCCCGCCGCTATTACCTCCCTCTGTCGTTACCCATGGCCAGGTAATG
Organism: Methylophaga thalassica; assembly: GCA_011052985.1. Classification (GTDB taxonomy): domain Bacteria; phylum Pseudomonadota; class Gammaproteobacteria; order Nitrosococcales; family Methylophagaceae; genus Methylophaga; species Methylophaga aminisulfidivorans_A. Next base: position 2,737 of record DRHY01000030.1, on the reverse strand, counting down.
TCAGGGAATTAGCCAATGTAGTTGAGCGATTAGTTATTTTATTTCCATACGGACAAGTGGATTTTGATGACTTACCCGAAAAGTATCAGTTGGAAGGAGATGCGCTATCTGATGAGTTGAGTGCCATTATTGCTGATACACCTATGCAGCAAGCACCACGGAATCTTCCAGAAAAAACGTCGAAAGATAGTGACGCCAATCGTTCTGTAAACGAATCTTCGGTAACAGATAACAACGAAAGCCTATCGACTCAAACTATTTCATTACCTGAGGACGGCATTGATCTAAAAGAGCATCTAGCGAATCTTGAGTATCTCCTGATCAAGCAAGCGATTGATGAAGCAGAGGGGGTTGTTGCACACGCAGCAACGAAATTAAAAATGCGTAGAACAACACTGGTTGAAAAAATGCGTAAATATGGCATTCAAAGAGAATCAGAATGATATCAGGTGCCAAGCTTTTGACAAGAACATGATGTCGGCGTTAACTCTATGATTATAATGTAAATAAATACTGGGCACGGTAATTGCTGATACCCACTCTACAGAGTGACTTGTATGTGGAGTATCAACAATGAATTTAAAATTATCTGCCGATCGTGAAGAGTATCAGCCAGTTCAATCGCAGGCATTCGCATCACACACGTTCGCACATTCATCTACAGCGAATAGAACTTCCAAACAACCGTCTCCTGACAACAACATAACTGAAGATAGCTTGGCTAATCGACATGGTCGACTACTGGCCGCACTTCCTGCAGGTGTCATCGTTCTTGATGGTCGAGGCATTGTTCAGGAAGCGAATCAAGCCGCTATTGAACTGCTTGGTGAGCCTCTCTCTGGAGAAAGATGGATCAACATTATTGATCGCGCCTTTAATCCCCAGCCAAACGACGGTCATGATGTATCCCTTACCGATGGGCGATTAGTTCATATATCTACAACACCGCTAGGTGACGAACCAGGTCAAATTATCTTATTGCAAAATGTCACTGAAACACGAGCTTTGCAGAGCAAAGTATCTCATTTACAACGTCTTTCAACGATTGGCGAGGTGACCGCTAGATTAGCCCATCAGATCAGAACCCCATTGTCATCCGCTATGTTGTATTTATCACCTCTCCTTAAACAGGGAGTCGATGAGCAAGTAAAACAGCGTTTTGCGATCAAAATGAAAGATAGTCTCAGTCATATGGAACAACTTATTAAAGATTTGCTTGCCTTTTCAAATGGCAATCTTGCATCACCTTCACCGGTATCCATATTGGCTTTATTGACTGAGGTAAAAGAAGCATCTAATGAGAGTGAGCATAGGGTGTCAGTCTCGATTGATCATAAATTAAACGACGATATTCATATTCTCGGCAGTCAATCTGCCTTGATGAGTGCTCTTAGCAATTTGATTACTAATTCTCGTCATGCTTGCGCGGATAACGGTCACATCTTTATTCGTACTAAGTTGGTCAACGCCACTAATGGCCACTCGAGTATCTGTTTGTCAGTTGAAGATGACGGGTGCGGCATTGAAAAGCACGACTTAGATAATATCTTAACGCCATTTTTCACTACTCGCTCAAATGGTACTGGCCTAGGCTTAGCTGTGGTGCAATCGATCGTCAATGCGCATAGAGGTTCTTTGCTGATAGATAGCGAGCCACAAAAGGGCACGACCATCCAATTATTTTTTCCAATACTGTCTAAAAATACTGTTACTGAAATGAATAAGAGTCAGTCAGTAAACGGGGTAGCGCTATGAACCAATCTATGATTTTAGTTGTTGAAGATGACGCAAGTTTACGTCATGCCGTTTGCGATACGCTGGAATTAGCTGGGTATCGAGTCGAAGGAATGGAGCACGGTCAATCTGCATTAGACAAGATTGCTAGCCAACCTGTGGGACTACTGTTGAGTGATTTGCAAATGCAGCCGATGGACGGCCAGACCTTGCTCAAGCGTGCAAAAGCAATGATGCCTGATCTGCCTGTGGTCATGATGACGGCCTATGGTACGGTTCAGAGTGCAGTAGATGCCATGCATTTAGGGGCCTCCGATTATCTTTTGAAACCCTTTGAAGCAGATGCTTTGATTCAACGAGTTCAGCAGTACATCAGTGATCTTGGAACAGATGAAGGCGATATGGTGGCTTATGCTCAGTCATCTATTGACTTGCAGGCGATTGCTCGCCGTGTTGCCGAAACAGATGCAACGGTATTGATTAATGGAGAAAGTGGAACGGGTAAAGAGGTACTTGCCAGTTATCTGCATCATCATTCCCCTCGTTCAAATCAACCTTTTGTAGCGATTAACTGTGCTGCCATACCAGAAAACATGTTGGAGGCGACATTATTTGGTTATGAAAAAGGTGCTTTCACCGGGGCTAGTCAAGCCTATGCAGGAAAGTTTGAGCAAGCAAACAACGGCACGATTTTGTTGGATGAAATTTCGGAGATGGACTTGTCTCTGCAAGCGAAACTGCTACGTGTTTTGCAAGAACGTGAAGTAGAGCGAATTGGCGGCCGAAAAGTGATTCCTTTGAATGTCAGAGTGTTGGCAACCACGAACCGAACGCTACGTGATGAAGTGCAAGCAGGGCGTTTTCGAGAAGATTTATTTTACCGTCTAAATGTTTTTCCATTACAAATCTCGCCATTAAGACAGCGAGTAGATGATATTTTGCCATTATCGAATCGCCTACTTACTAAACATGCTAGTCATGCTCGCCGTGTTGCTCCGCAGTT
>DRHY01000029.1 GCA_011052985.1 Methylophaga thalassica | reverse complement strand
GTGATTTCAATCTGCTCAATGGCAAATGTCTCACGGGTAATCAAGCCCGGGTCACGTAGACCATCGGCAAAAACATCATTACGCGCTTCATAGCCGCGGATAATATATCGGTCACCAAATGAGTTACCACCTTCACCTGTTCCCAAAGTGATACCTGGTTGAGCACTCAAAATATCTTTTAATTCTGTTTTACCTGAGTCTAGAAGCGCTTCTTTTGTCAAAACAGTCATTGTTTGTGGTGTTTCAGCGATATCCCGGGTACGTTTGCTATCTGATAGTTTTTTGGCTTTGTACGGAGCATCTGGCTCTGCATATGGATTTGCTTCAGGAGCTGCTTTGTTATCTTCAATAACCACAGTGTCCAGATTGACTTCTTCAGCCATAACTTGGCCAAACATGGCTGAAGATATTGCTAGTGCTAATGTGCTAACAACCCATTTATTACTTCCACGAACAACGTTGATATTTACTTGTGACGGTTTAGAGATTTCCACTAAATTTCCTTATAAAATTAAATATTAATCTAACTGATAATGATTAGCATTTAAATAATAAAGAAAAGGTCCCTCCGAGGCAATAAAAAATTGGCATCTATGCTAAAAAAAGCGAAATAAGGCCAACAGAATGCTTAGCCAGCATTTAATCGAAATGCTATCGGTACGTTTACTTCAAGTTGTTGCTGTGTCATATCTGCAGGAAAGGCAGGTAATGGCGATGCTTTATTTAGCATTTTGATGACGGCTTCATCAAGACGCTTTGAACCAGAGCTCTCGCTAATACGATAATTCAATACCTCGCCATCACGATCGACTATAAAAAACAGTTTTACGATACCTTCTTCTCCACGCCTTCTAGATGCTCTGGGATAGCGTTTATGTTGCGCCAGTATGGCTGCAAGTTGGCTAAAGTAAGTTTGTTGAGCAGCAAGTTGCCCCCCTGTCATCTGTGAGTTGGCAGAGCCTGTCGTCCTTTTTTGTGAAGCTTGTTGCTCCTTGTTGTTATTGACAACTGCGTCACTAGATGACGTATCTGTTTTCATTTCAGTGATAGGTTTCTCAACAACTTCTGCAGTTTCAGCTGGTGCAGGTTTAACTTGCTTTTTTACTTTAATTATTGAGTCTTGTTTGGGCGGCACTTTTTGCTTTTTGACCGCTTTGACTTCTGCTACCGGCTTTTCCTTTTTAATGGGCTCAGGTAGAGGTTCTGGTTTTTTTACTGGTTCAGGTTCCGCAGCTGGCTCTTTTGTTTGTTCCTGTGCACCCAAATCACCCAACATACCTAAATTAATTTGTATACCTTGCACACCTGAGTCTTTTGCACCTTCTTCATCTAGTTCAGGTTCGTAAACATAAAAAGCAAAACCAGCCGCATGAATGACACTCGCAATCAGTAAGGCTAATAGCCAATAACGCTTCGTACTCATAGCTGGTTGGCCTTTCTTTGTGTAGCTAGAGCAATCTGTGTAATACCAGACTGTTTGATAATGCTAAGTACTTTTTGGAGGCGATCAACCGGCATTTCACCATCCACTTTAACGAGGATATGAAAGGCATTTTTATCTTCAGCAGCATCAAAAAGTGCATTAATCTTAACGAGTAATGCATCATCATTAAGAATCGTTTGGCCTATGGCCACCTCTTTATTATCTGACACGACAATGACTAAGGGATCAGCCTTATCAGTTGTCTCACTCTGTGATAGTGGTGGTTGAACTTTGATTGGATCAGATTGACTGATATGCCCTGCCACCATAAAAAAAATCAACATCAGAAAGACAATATTGATCAATGGAACCAAATTGTCGTCTTGATCAGTTTTTTTGTGCACAATGCTTTGACCGACTTTCACTAATTGACTCCTGACAAACTCACAGACTTTGCCCCTGCTTGTTTAAATGCATCTAATAGATCAATCATTGTTTGGGTCTTTATGCCTGACTTCACTTCGATAAGATAAAGTGCTGAGGGATCTTGTTTAATCAACTCAGCAGTCAATTTTGAATCCAGCATCGAATAAGACTTGCCATCTAGTCTATATTGGCCTTCATCGGAGAGCAGTGTGACGATCCTCTTTTCAGCCGTATCAGAGGTAGATTCAGTAGCTGCAGACACATCAATTTGACGCCACTGAATAAAAGTCGATGACAGCATAAAAAACAGCAGCAGTATAAATACCACATCAATAAGTGGTGTTAGGCTGATGGCACGCTTGCGTGAGACTGGTTCGGTGTTAAGCAGCATGACGCATAAACTGGTTTTCATCCACAGTCGTATTAAGCTGTTTAACCGTAAAGACCTGGGTTACTGCATCATTCATCAATGCAGCAACACGTTCTACTTTACGTTCTAGCCAATTGTGCATGGTTACAACAGGAATCGCTACAGCTAGACCCACGGCCGTAGTTAACAAGGCTTGCCATATGCCACCTGATAATACCGAGGGATCAACCTGATTACCTGCCGCTTCCATCTGTTGAAAAGCGACAATCATCCCAAGTACGGTACCCAACAAACCAAGCAATGGGCTCAAAGTAGCAATTACCTCCAAGGGTCGTAAATAGGCACGGAGTTGGTTGAGTCTCAATGTAGCAATGCGATCTAACTCTTCTTTCAATAAATTAATGTCGGTTGATTTATCAGACAGTCCACGTATTGCTAACATCACCACTTCATCGACTGGACGCTTTGAGTTCAATGTTTGAAGTGCGAGTATATTTTCACCTTTTTCCCATGCTCTAAGCGACGCTTTAATGTGTTTTGATGACTCAGGTTTCGTAGAGATTAACTGGCAGATTTTGACCAATACAATAGTCAAGGCAATAACTGAAAAGGCCGTGAGAATCCAGACTACTGGACCACCAACCTGCATAAATTCCATGAACTGATGCATAGTTGCATCAGGAACCGAAGCAACGGTACTACTATCTAGGGAAGCAGCAGAATCAATGCCTGACGCTGCTGTGCTAACAGGATCGGTAGTGCCATCAATAACGCCATCGTTGATTGGATTGGATGCTATTGCTGACTGTTCAGGATTATCTTGTGCCATAGTGGTCCCCTTAATTAGATGGCGAATGATAATGGTTATCATTAATAACATCAACTAATAAGAAGAGATTCTACGATAAGTTAATGAATTATTTTCAGATTTACTGAAAGTTAAGACAAAAAAAAGCCCCGTTTTGCGGGGCTTTTTATCAACAACCTTGCGGGTTACGCTTCAGTTGGTGTTTCCTCATGTACCGCTTTCATACTAAGGCGAATGCGACCTTGGCGATCGACTTCTAAGACTTTCACTTGAATCGTGTCACCCTCAGACAATTTGTCCGAAACATTTTCAACACGTTCATCAGAAATTTGCGAAATATGAACTAGGCCATCTTTACCTGGCAGGATGGTAACAAATGCACCGAAGTCCATTAGTTTAGCCACACGACCTTCATAAATTTTGCCGACTTCTACTTCAGCTGTAATGTCTTCGACACGACGTAATGCTTGTTGTCCAGCATTGTAATCAGAAGAGAAGATCATCACTGTACCATCATCTTGGATATCGATAGTGGCACCTGTTTCTTCAGTGATAGCACGGATAGTTGCACCACCTTTACCAATAACGTCACGAATCTTATCAGCATGAATTTTAATAGTAATGATGCGTGGTGCAAACTCTGACATTTCTTGACGATGTGTATTAAGAACCGCATTCATTTTTTCTAGAATATGGATACGGCCATCGCGCGCTTGAGCTAATGCTGTACGCATGATTTCTTCGTTAATACCTTCGATCTTGATATCCATCTGCAATGCAGTGACACCTTTGTCTGTACCAGCGACTTTAAAGTCCATATCACCAAGATGATCTTCATCACCCAAGATATCGCTTAATACGGCATAGCCATTCTCTTCTTTGATTAAGCCCATAGCGATACCAGCAACAGGTGCTTTAATTGGTACGCCCGCATCCATTAATGCCAAACTCGTGCCACAAACTGATGCCATTGAACTTGAACCATTAGACTCAGTGATTTCAGAGACTACGCGAACAACATATGGGAATTCTTCAGCAGACGGCATCACGGCTTGGATACCGCGTTTCGCTAATTTACCGTGACCAATTTCACGACGTTTTGGTGAACCGACAAAGCCTGTTTCACCGACGCAGAATGGAGGGAAGTTATAATGCAACATGAAACGATCACGGTATTCGCCTTCTACCGCATCTATCATCTGTGCATCACGTTCTGCACCTAATGTTGCAACAACGATAGCTTGTGTTTCACCACGAGTAAACAAAGCAGAACCGTGTACGCGAGGCAATACGGTTGTTTCAACAAAGATAGGACGAACACTACTTGTATCACGACCATCAATACGTGGTTTACCGTCGATAATTCGACCACGAACGAGTTCTTTCTCTAACTTAGCAAATACGCCTTTCACATCATCTTCTGATTTGTCAGAATCTTCAGTGACAAGTTCAGCTACTGCGGCTTCACGCAACACGCTCAATTGTTCTTGACGTTCTAATTTATCGCTGATGGCATAAGCAGCTTCAATTCCAGCAAATGCTTGAGCTTTAACAGCGTCGTATAAACTTTCATCTTTTTCAGGCGCTGACCAGTCCCATGCTGGCTTACCAACTTCAGATTTAAGTTCATCGATTAATTTAATCGCCGTTTGCATTTGTTGGTGGCCAAACATTACCGCACCCAACATGACTTCTTCAGGTAACTCAGAGGCTTCTGACTCAACCATTAAGACGGCACTTTCTGTACCAGCAACAACTAAGTCCAAAGCACTTTCTGCTAGCTTAGTTTTGCTTGGGTTAAGTACAAAGTTTCCATCAGTGTATGCCACGCGAGCACCGCCTAATGGGCCGTTGAATGGTAGACCTGATATAGCTAATGCAGCTGAGGCACCAATCATCGCAGGGATATCTGGATCGATTTCTGGGTCAAGTGCAACAACGGTTGCAATCACTTGAACTTCGTTAATGAACCCTTTAGGGAAAAGAGGACGTAATGGACGATCAATCAGACGTGAAGTCAGCGTTTCTTTTTCGCTTGGACGTCCTTCACGTTTGAAAAATCCACCGGGTATTTTACCTGCTGCGTAGGTACGTTCCTGGTAGTTAACGGTTAAAGGAAAAAAGTCTTGGCCTGGTTTGACTTGTTTTTGGCCTACAACGGTGACTAATACTGATGTTTCACCAAGGCTAGCGATAATAGCACCGCCCGCTTGGCGTGCAATTTTTCCGGTTTCAAGACTTAATAGATGGTCACCGTACTGAACTGTCTTTTTTACTGAATTCACTCTTTCTTCCTTATCTTTCACTATAGTCAATGACGGACCCATTCCATCACTGATTAAAATTCTCTAAATCTATAAACGAATATGCCCCTGAAACTGCAATAGTTTCAGGGGCATATTTTATTCTACGCGCCTATCAGAGCCTGATTTATCAGGCCAGCAGGACAACATAAATCTTATCACTAAAATCAACCTAGCGACGTAGACCTAATTCAGCAATCAATGCGCGGTAACGTTCGATATCTTTATTTTTTAAGTAATCAAGCATTTTGCGACGGCTGCTAACCATTTTCAGCAGACCTTGACGTGAATGGTGGTCATGAATGTTTGTTTTGAAGTGATCTGACAAATTTGTAATACGTGCTGTCAAAATAGCCACTTGGACTTCAGCAGAACCTGTATCGCCTTCATTGCGTGCATGTTTAGCGATAATTTCTTGCTTTTGTTGTGCAGAAATAGACATTAAAAACTCCAACTTTTTGTAGCTTTGCTACGAGTTAAATTCTGGACGGCCCCAGCTAAAATTCACCAAAGCAGCCAACCTTTTAAGAGATGACAATTCTACCGAACTTCTCATATTGAAACAACATAATCATTGCGATACCGCGTTTGAGAACAAGCGCTTTGCCGTGACTACACCATCTGGCGACATTTCACCCAGTCCCATAAACACATTATCGTCATCAAACAATCGAATATTTGCGCATTCAAACACGTCGTCAACGGTGACAGCTTGACCATAGCGCATAGATCGCGTTGCAGACTCTGTAAGTGTTATTTTGGGCCAATCAGATAGAGCATCCTCTGGTTTCTGGAGGTATTTATCTAGCTGCTCAGCAGAAGCTTCTTCACGTTCTTTTTGTAATGTTTCAAGCGAGATAGCTTCTGATAGAGGGTAGCCTGCAACAGAGGTACGTTTTAACATAACAACATGACCGCCTGTACCTAATGCATGACTAATATCTTCTACTAGGGTACGGATGTAAGTGCCTTTACTGCAGCGAACAGACAATGTAAAAGTCGATGTGTCAGTGTGAAGAATTTCAATGGCATAGATTGTTATTCGTCGAGATTTACGCTCAATTTCTATGCCTTGCCTTGCAAGTTTATATAAGGGTTGCCCTTGATGCTTTAATGCAGAAAACATCGGTGGAACTTGCTCTTGTTCACCTATGAATTGCTTTATGACCCCGAACAGGCTCGTTCTATCAAACTCAGGGATAGGCAGCTCATCTATGATTTGGCCATCTGAATCACCACTGTCGGTTGTGATACCTAACTGACAAGTGACTTCATACTGCTTATCAGCATCGAGTAGATAACCGGAAATCTTGGTCGCTTCGCCTAAACATACCGGTAATACACCACTAGCCAGTGGGTCTAAGCTTCCCGTATGGCCCGCCTTATTGGCGTCAAATAGGCGTTTTACCTGTTGAAGTATGTGATTAGAACTGTGGCCTGTAGGTTTATCGATAATCACAATACCGGTGATATCTCGGCCTTTTTTATTTCGTCTTCCCATCAGAACAGTGACTTAAGATTCATCATCCTCAGGGGACTTATTGGCTCTAGCAATTAATTCATCCATATGAAAACCATGTTCTAAACTTTCATCATAGACAAACTTAAGTTCAGGCATATTTCTCAATTTCACTCTGCCAGCCAAACCACGGCGTAAATAGCCTGAGGCACTATTCAATCCTTGTAGACACTCTTTAATATCTTGTTCAGATTCAAAGCCATTGAACCGTGTTACAAAGACTTTGGCATATTTAAGATCAGCAGTCACATCAACATGGGACACCGTCACCATACCGATACGCGGATCAGATACCTCGCGTTGGAGCATCAACGCGAGTTCTCTCATAACTACTTCGCCAAAACGATTGGCACGACTAAATTCTCTTGCCATTATAGTGTCGGTTTCATCAGTACACGTTCAAAGACTTCAATCTGGTCGCCAGGCTTAACGTCTTTATAGTTTTTCACACCGATACCACATTCAGTACCTGCGTTAACTTCATTGACATCATCTTTAAAGCGACGCAGTGATTCTAACTCACCTTCGTAAATGACCACATTGTCACGTAGAACGCGAATCGGATTACTACGTTTAACAACACCTTCGGTCACCAAACAACCAGCGATATCACCAAACTTAGGTGAACTAAACACATCATCAACACGTGCCAAGCCAATAATCTCATCTTTATATACAGGCTCTAACATGCCTGTCATCGCTTTAGTCACCACATCAAGCAAATCATAGATAATGCTGAAGTATTGAACATCCAAGCCTTTTTCAGAGATAACTTTACGAGCAGCATTATCGGCACGCACATTAAAGCCGATAAGGATGGCGTTTGACGCACCAGCTAACTGGGCATCAGTTTCATTAATACCACCAACACCAGAACCAACAACGCGTACCTTAACCATATCGGTTGAGAGTTTTAGTAGACCTTGGCTAACGGCTTCGACAGAGCCATGAACATCGCCTTTGATAACGACATTCAATGTTTTCACATCACCTTCTTCCATCTTATTGAACATATCGTCCAACTTAGCCGCTTGTTGTTGAGCCATTTTTAGCTCACGAGCTTTTGTTTGACGGAAAGATGCAATTTCACGTGCTGTTCTATCATCTGGAGCCGCTTGCAGTTCATCACCCGCAGCTGGTGTACCAGATAAACCGAGCAATTCAACAGGGGTTGAAGGACCGGCAGAATCTAATGATTCACCAGCTTCATTAAACATCGCTCTTACGCGGCCATATTCTTGACCTACAACGACGATATCACCTTTATTCAATGTGCCTTGCTGGACAAGAACAGTAACAACCGTACCACGACCTTTGTCTAGTCTCGCCTCAATAACAGTACCGTGTGCAGGGCCTTCAACAGGCGCTGATAGCTCCATCACTTCTGCTTGAAGGGAAATAGCATCTAGTAAATCTTCAACGCCTTCACCTGTTAATGCTGATACAGGGACAAACTGAACATCACCACCCCAGTCTTCAGCAATAACCTCATGATTTGCTAACTCTTGTTTAACACGCTCAGGATTAGCATCTGGCTTATCCATTTTGTTTACAGCAACGATGACGATAGACTCTGCAGCTTTCGCATGTTGAATAGCCTCAATGGTTTGAGGCATCACACCATCATCAGCAGCAACGACCAAAATGACAATATCTGTCACTTTCGCGCCTCGTGAACGCATTTCCGTAAAGGCCGCATGGCCTGGAGTATCTAGAAAAGCGATTTGTCCACGACTCGTTTCTACCTTGTATGCACCAATATGCTGTGTAATACCGCCGGCTTCGCCAGTTGTTACTTTAGTACGACGAATATAGTCAAGAAGTGACGTTTTACCATGGTCAACATGACCCATGACAGTAACGACGGGAGCTCGAGATACCGCTTCACCGACCTTTTCTGTTGACACAAGTAATGCTGATTCAACTTCATTTTCACGAATTTGTTTAGCGATATGGCCCATTTCTTCTACAACGATAGTTGCTGTGTCTTGGTCCAATACTTGGTTAATCGTCGCCATAGTGCCTAAGCCCATCAGTGCTTTAATCACCTCACCGGCTTTGACAGACATACGTTGAGCCAAATCACTGACACTTATCGTTTCTGGGATATTGACCTCATGAACAACAGGTGCAGTTGGTTTGGAGAATCCATGTTCTTGATCTTTTAATGACACATTAGCTGATGCTGATTGTCCTTTTTTCTTCTTACGGCGATTAGACTTACCGTCGGATACATGCAGCTCTTTACGCTCAAACTCATCGTCGCTTTTGCCTTTACGGCCAGTCTTTTCACGACTATTGTGGCGAGCTTCAGCATCTTTTGTTTTACGCACGCCGGCTTTCTGTTCTTTTGCTTGTGCTTCTGCAGCAGCAGCCCTAGCTTTCTCTTTTTCTTTTTCTAAGGCTTCTTCTTCTTCACGTGCTTTTTTCTTCGCTTCTAATGCTTTTTCAGCATCGATACGTGCACGATTAGCTGCGCGACGTTTAGCATCAGCTTCTTCTAACTTTTTGTGTGCAAGTTGTGAGGCTGACAACACTGGCTCTGCAGGTTGTTTCGCTTTGGCTTTAGTTGTTTCAACTTTTTCTTCTTTTACTGACTTAGCTTCTTCAGCTAGCGCTTTTTGTTCTTCTTCAGCTGCTTGTTTGGCTTCTTCTGCAGCGCGATTCTCAGCTTCGATTGCAGCGGCTACCGCTGCCGCTTCTTCTTCAGCTTCACGTTTCCGGCGAGCCTCATCTTCTTCATGCTGTTTTAAACGCTCAGTTTCTTCGCTTCGCTGTGCTTGCAAACGTGCAGCTTCTTCAGCTTCGGCATCTGCTTTTTGCTTTAACTGGGCAGCAGCTTCAGCGGCATCTTCAGTTTCACTACGTTTGACATAAGTACGTTTTTTACGCACTTCAACGCTGACACTTTTACCACCGCGCGTTGCACCACCTAGCTTTATCTCACTGACTGACTTACGTTTCAGTGTGATTTTTTTAGGGGTAGCGCCATCACTATCAGCAGATTTACCGTGTCGATTCTGTAGGAATTGAAGCAATGATTGCTTTTGCTCTTCGGTAATTAAATCATCTGGTTTTGAAACGCTTATTCCAGCTTCATTAAGCTGTTCCACCAGACGTTCAGCTGAAATTCCGACTGTGCCTGCTAGGTCTTTAACCTTCATATCGCTCATTGGTTACTCCCCTGCATCTGTTTGTTCATCTGCAAACCATGACTCTCTTGCTTTCATGATCAATGCTGCAGCCTCTTGTTCATTCATACCGCCCATTTCAACTAGCTCATCAACTGCTAGTTCAGCTAAGTCATCAACACTAGCCACCCCTTTGCTTCCTAGAGTCAAAGCGAGTTCGCGGCTCATACCATCCATATCAATAAGGTCTTGAGTTGGCTCAGATGACTCAAGTTGTTCTTCACTTGCGATAGCCCGCGTTAGTAAAACATCACGTGCACGTGAGCGAAGCTCAGTAACGATATCTTCATCAAATTCGTCTATATCCAACATTTCCTGTTCGGGAACGTAGGCCACTTCCTCAAGAGATGAGAACCCCTCTTGAGCCAAGATAAGCGCCACATCCTCATCAACATCTAAATCAACCATGAAGGTTTTAATCAATTCGCCAGTTTCTGACTCAGCTTTCTTATCCGCATCAGATGCTGACATGACATTTAGCTCCCAACCAGTCAATTGACTAGCAAGGCGAACATTTTGTCCACTACGACCGATGGCCTGTGAAAGCTGACTATCTTCAACAGCGATATCCATGCTGTGAGCATCTTCATCAACAACAATGGATTGAACTTCGGCTGGAGCCATTGCATTGATGGCAAATCTCGCCACATCTTCATCCCATAGAATGATATCAACACGTTCACCAGCGAGTTCGTTTGTGACAGCTTGAACACGAGATCCGCGCATGCCTACACAGGCACCAACTGGATCGATACGTGATTCCTTAGCTAATACAGCAATTTTTGCTCTTAGTCCCGCATCACGAGCGGCACCTTTAATTTCAATCATTCCATCACTAATTTCAGGAACTTCTAAGCGGAATAATTCAATAAGTAGTTCTGGAGCAACTCGACTTATGATCAGCTGTGGGCCGCGTCCTTCTGGGCGAATTTCCTTTAAATAACCTCTGACACGATCACCAGCACGGAAACTTTCTCTTGGAATCATTTCTTCGCGAGGAAGGAAGGCTTCAGCATTACCACCTAAATCAAGAGTGATGTTACCGCGGTCGACACGTTTCACTGTGCCATGAATCATTTGACCCACTTTTTCGCGGTATTGCTCTACTACTTGTGCCCGTTCAGCTTCACGCACTTTTTGAACAATGACTTGTTTGGCTGTTTGCGCAGCGATACGACCAAACTCAACAGATTCCATTGGTTCACGAATATATTCACCTAGTACAGCATCCGACTGTTTTTCTTGGGCATCTTCAATGGTGATTTCTAGTGCTTCAGATTCATATTCTTCATCTTCAACAATTAACCATTGACGGAATGTTTCATATTCACCAGTAACACGGTCAATCTTGACGTGTGCATCTAACTCCATGTCATATTTCTTACGGGTAGCCATAGCTAACGCCGCTTCGATTGCCTGAAAAATGACTTCCTTACTCACGCCCTTTTCATTGGACATGGCATCGACAACCAATAAAATTTCTTTGTTATTCATCACGCCCCCAGTGGATTAAGCAGCAGACTAAATCCAGCCTTGTATCAAATATATTAACCGCTAATAGTACGCTTTTTTAGGCAACAAGCCTTGCCTTAGCTAATTTTGCCAACGGCAAGGCGTACACCTCACCATCCACTTCAATTAATATCTCACCATCGCTAAAACCTTCTAGCACTCCTCTGAAATTTCTTCTACCACCTACAGGTAGCTTCATGGAGATTTTGGCTTCAGCACCTTTAAATTTTTCAAAATCTTTTGCTTTGAATAATGGCCTATCAAAACCAGGCGAGGACACTTCAAGTACGTATGCACTCCGGATAGGCTCTTCCACATCCAAAATACCACTCACTTGATGACTGACTCGCTCACAGTCTTCGATACCAATACCCTGTTCCGCATCAATATAGATACGCAGTATTGGATCGGCTCCACCCTGAATATATTCAGTGCCGACAAGTTCATAGCCGAGCGTCTCAATTGAGGGCTCGATAAGTTGTTCTACCTGATCAGTAATGGCCATAGCTTTTCATCGAACCTTTCGGTTCAAATCGATTCTCCAGAAAAACAAAAACCCCATACAGGGGCCCGGAATTCAAAATATTGTCATGCGGTTAATAAACACCGCTCTGCCATAAGCATCTGTGCTGGAATATTCCTATTCTCAGTACTGATCGCTCTCCAGAAAGCACAAGATATTAACAGAAAATGTACATGAACAGCAACTTAATCTGGCATTCTGTCTTATTTAAAACGTAAACTCCACTTTAACTACTCACTAGGAATAGAGTGTCATCCTAGTAGTGAATTTCCCCTTTCCTCATTTCTACTCGAAACTGCTGTCATTCAGTTTAAGTCAAACACATATTTGAGGGTGATTGACGGAGCTAAAACATGATAATGAAACGATTTTTTTTCAACTTTATCTGCATTAGCATCTCACTGGTGCTTTCTGCTGGAGCCCATGCAGAGCAGGTCATCGATTATTTGCTCATAGAAAAAGTTGCTGACACTGATACAAATAGTGACTGTACTCAACGAGGCGGACTTAGAGTTGTATTACGAAATACGCACCCAAGTGACATTATTGACGTACAACTTGATCGATATTTTTCAGGTGTAAGACAAGCTGGTCGCTCTATGTTTGCTCTACGCAATGGTCATTCGCAGCCGTTAGGTTGTGATATCGTCATGGGAAGTGATCAATCATGGCATTTGATTGATGCTAGAGTCATAAATGAGCAGGAGGCTCTGAGTCGCTATGGCAGCATTTTATAAAGACTAGAAACAAAAAAGCTCAAAACAATTTGCATTGTTTTGAGCTTTCTATTTGTGTTAATCAGATTGGTAGCGGGGGCTGGATTTGAACCAACGACCTTCGGGTTATGAGCCCGACGAGCTACCAGGCTGCTCCACCCCGCACCTGATTAAGCTGCGCATTATACATACCCCTACAGGGTGATGCAAGGATGATTTCAACTTTCTTTTAACTTTCGTGTCAGTGTGTTTCTGCCCCAGCCTAAAAGCTTAGCCGCTTCCTGGCGTTTACCCGCAGTTTTTTCCAAAGCGACTTCCATTAACAATTGTTCTATTAAAGGAACAACATCAGCTAAAGCGCCTTCTTGTCCTGATAACGCTTTACCAGCTGCCCATTGCCTGAATAATTGTTGCCAGTCGGTTCCAGTCTGTCGCCCCCCGCTGCTCATATCACTTGGCTGCGTAGAAAGCTCTACCGGTAAATCATCCATTTGAACGACTTGTCCAGGTGACATTACGGTCAACCAGCGACACGTGTTTTCTAGTTGTCGAACATTCCCGGGCCAAGAAAGTTGTGATAAGTATCGCTCAACTTCGGTAGATACTGACTTCACTCCCATATCTAATTCTTTAGATGCTTTACCTAGAAAATAATTAACTAATGCTGGAATATCTTCACGACGTTCACGAAGCGATGGAATATGAATTCGAATAACGTTTAATCGATGGAATAAATCTTCTCGGAAATCGCCCCGTTCAACTAATCGTTCTAGGTTTTGGTGCGTTGCAGCAATAATTCTGACATCGACCTTGACAGCACTATGTCCACCGACACGAAAAAACTCACCGTCAGACAACACTCGCAATAAACGAGTTTGCAATTCAATCGGCATATCACCAATTTCGTCGAGAAATAAAGTGCCACTGTTTGCTTGTTCAAAACGCCCCTTTCGCTGAACATGAGCACCCGTGAAAGCACCTTTTTCATGACCAAATAGTTCTGACTCGAGAAGTTCTTTTGGAATCGCAGCCATGTTCAATGCAATAAAGGGTGCCTGTTTTCTAGGGCTATGACGATGAAGCGCCTGTGCAACTAGCTCTTTACCTGTTCCAGATTCCCCATTTACCATGACGGTGATATTAGATCTTGCCAAGCGACCTATCGCTCTAAACACCTCTTGCATCGCTGGTGCTTCACCAATAATTTCACTACTTACACTTTGCTCAGCGACAGGTTGACTACTTTGTTCTTGTCGATGTGAAATCGCCCGCTGTACCAACTCAACCGCCTCATCGACATCAAAAGGTTTGGGCAAATATTCAAATGCACCGCCTTCATATACAGATACAGCACTATCGAGATCTGAATAGGCCGTCATGATAATAACGGGTAAATCTGGGAATCTAGTTTTAATCTCTGCCAGTAATTCTAGGCCATCAATTCCTGGCATTCTGATATCACTAACAAGTACATCAGGTGTGGAAGTGTTGCCTCTAAGTTCTGATAAAACAGCATCTGCTGATTCAAATGCGCGGACTTGAATATTTACGGCTTCCAATGCCTTTTGTAGAACCCATCTAATTGATCGGTCATCGTCAACGATCCAAGCTATTGTGCTACTCGTGTTCACGTGTTCACTCCAAGGGAAATATAACTGAAAAAATGGTCTGCCCGGCACGACTATTACAGGCGACTGTTCCACCATTACGTTGTACTAAGTTTTGTACAAGGTAGAGCCCTAAGCCCGTTCCATCCGCTCTACCTGTTACTAAGGGATAAAACAAACTATCTTGTAGACGCTCAGGAATACCCGGGCCGTTGTCTTCTACTTCAGCCAGTAAACCTAATTTATGATGTTGCTTGTCAATAGTGATATTGCGCTGGATACGCGTTCTCAAAGTAATTTTTCCAGCACCATTCATCGCTTGAACAGCATTTCTGACAATATTCAAAAAAATTTGAATAAGCTGATCAAAATCGGCGTACACCTCTGGAATACTAGGATCATAATCCACTTTGAATGTCAGTCTTTCATCTACCTCAATATCAACAAGTTGCCTTATGTGTTGAAGGACCTCATGGATATTGGTATACCGTTTTTCTGGGTGCTGGTTAGGTCCAAGCATGCGGTTCATTAAATTTTGTAAGCGATCAGCTTCATTAATGATGATACGTGTGTATTCCTTGAGATCTTCAGACTCTAGTTGTCTTTCCAGCAACTGAGCAGCTCCCCTTAAGCCCCCTAATGGATTTTTGATTTCATGTGCTAGACCACGCACCACTTGTTGCTGTGTATGTAAATTCTCATCACGGGTTAGTCTTTGCTGGTAATCCAACACCGACAGTTCCAAAACAATGTAAGTTTGATCAAATTCTAGTGATTTAATAGAACAATCCACTAACACTTCACCGCTTGCAGGTAAAAATAAGTGAACTTCACGTTCTATAATGGCTTGGCCTGTTTCGACAACCCTGGTGAGTGAATTGACTAATTTTTTTTCACCAGGAAGCAAACTCAAAAGGGGTATGTTTTCTGCTTGACGTTGACTGATTTCAAATAATATTTCCGTCGCTGTATTTATATAAGCAACACGCAGTGACTTATCTAAAACCAACACAGACGTTGATAGACTCTCCAAAATATTAATCGGAAGAATTGCTTCGTGGCTCATTCGACGTTCACTCATAATCATGCATGAATAATTGCAATAAACGCTCCACATTTGAGCAGTCATAATGATTTATCAGCTAAGCTGTTGATTCCCAGATATATCAATGAATAGATAGTATGTAGAACTCAACCGCCAGACGTAAAAATGAATATAGATTGCTATAACAGAACTGTTTACGCACCAAATAAGTGCAGAATTTACCACAGAGTTGTAGTAATTAGTTATTTAATTGAGAGGCCTGATGTAAGTGAAAGGTGATACTAGAGGAGGTAATCTCCTCACCTTGATTATTAACGACTTTAGCTTCTAGTTGATGAGAGCCGCGACTGAGATTTGAAAATTGATACGATAAAGTTGTCTGAGGGCCCGCCGCACTATTTCCATCTAACAATAATACAATACCATCACCTCTTTCTTTATCTAGTGAGGGTTCAACAGTCATAGTGACTTTTACGTCACCATTATTTACCCATATACTCTCATTATCAGCTGGAGATGTGATGTTAATGACGTAATCAGGCACGTTTTGCTCTGTGCTCTCTGGCTCAGTTTCAATCTCGACTGGGATACTTTTGTTTGGAGATGAGTAAACTGTAGATTCTTGCAGATCGACTTTCTCAGCACCGGGGTGATCCTCATCTGAAAATACTACGTCTCCACTATCATCGACCCATCGATAGATCTGGGCATGGCTTGTAAGCGCCATTATGGTGAGTAAAATCAGTAATATATATCTCATTGGATGAGCATAATCTAGTCAATTTGCATAAGCAACTAAGTGACATAAAAAAAGCGCCCCGAGGGGCGCTTTTTGTTAGCTTCATCACATAAGTGATTAGACGCTGTAATACAGATCGTATTCTGCAGGGTGTGTTTCCATACGCATACGAGTGACTTCTTCCATTTTCAATTCAATGTAAGCATCAATCATATCATCAGTAAATACACCGCCCTCAGTTAAGAACGCACGATCTTCACTCAATGCATCAAGAGCTTGATCTAGTGAGTGACAAACTGTTGGGATTTCTGCTGCTTCTTCAGCAGGTAAATCATACAAGTCTTTATCCATCGCATCACCAGGATGGATCTTGTTTTTAATACCGTCAATACCAGCCATTAACATTGCACTGAAAGCAAGGTATGGGTTAGCTGAGGCATCAGGGAAACGCACTTCGATACGACGACCTTTTGGGTTACTAACAAAAGGAATACGAATAGAAGCTGAACGGTTACGTGCTGAGTAAGCCAACATAACAGGCGCTTCAAAGCCTGGAACTAAACGCTTGTAGCTGTTGGTAGATGCATTAGTGAACGCATTGATTGCACGGGCGTGTTTAATAATACCGCCGATGTAATAAAGCGCCATTTCAGATAGACCACCGTACTTGTTGCCAGTAAACTGATTGTCACCATCTTTAGAGAATGATTGGTGAACATGCATACCGCTACCATTATCACCTACCAGTGGTTTAGGCATGAATGTCGCTGTCTTGCCATAGGCATGCGCCACATTGTGAACAACGTATTTCAAGATTTGAACTTCATCCGCTTTTTTCACTAAGGTATTGAATTTAACACCAATTTCACATTGACCTGCTGTGGCTACTTCATGGTGATGAACTTCAACATCTAATCCCATCTCTTCCATTGTCAGACACATTGCAGCACGGATGTCATTCAGTGAATCAACTGGTGGTACAGGGAAATAACCACCTTTTACTCTTGGACGGTGACCTTTATTACCATCTGCGAATACTTTTTCTGTATTCCATGCAGATTCATCAGAATCAACTTTAAAAAATGATCCTGACATATCGCTACCCCAGCGAACATCATCTAAGATGAAAAATTCAGGTTCTGGACCAAAGAATGCTGTATCACCAAGACCTGTAGACTGAAGAAATGCTTCAGCACGTTTGGCCACACTGCGAGGATCACGCTCGTAGCCTTGCATAGTTGCAGGCTCGACAATGTCACAACGAATGATAAGTGTATTGTCATCCATGAATGGGTCTAGAACAGCCGTTGATGGATCTGGCATTAAAATCATGTCTGATTCGTTAATACCTTTCCAGCCTGCAACTGAAGAGCCGTCAAACATTGCGCCTTCGGCAAAAGTATCTTCACTGATAGTGTGGGCCGGGTATGAGACATGCTGCTCTTTCCCTTTAGTATCGGTGAAACGGAAGTCAACAAATTTGACGTCCTCATCGGTGATCATTTGAAGCACATTTTCAACTGACATTTAACTTCTCCAATTTTAATAACTGCACTGATTAAGTTCAGTACGAACAAACACGCGACCCATAGCAGCAGAAATCACGCCAATATTGAATCAT
This sequence comes from Methylophaga thalassica, assembly GCA_011052985.1. Lineage (GTDB taxonomy): Bacteria > Pseudomonadota > Gammaproteobacteria > Nitrosococcales > Methylophagaceae > Methylophaga > Methylophaga aminisulfidivorans_A. Next base: position 11,806 of record DRHY01000029.1, on the reverse strand, counting down.
TACTAAATCAGACACTTAGCTAATTGCTAATTCATCTATTGCCCAATTTAGTGCAAAACAAATACACTACGCACCACAAAGGTGCTACCCACCTACTTTTAGGGTAATGATTACTTCATCATCAGTCTGGTTTGCTGCCAGAATTTGATGACCATTAATACGTGCCCAAACAGGAATATCGTTCAATGCTCCTGGATCAGTGCAGGTAATTTCAAGCTCTTGACCGGACAGCATTCTATTAACCTGATTTTGTGTTTTTATCACAGGCATTGGACAGAGCATTCTGCTCAAATCAATTTTTATCCGGCTCATAAATACCATTCTTGTAACATATTTTCATTTGCAAATGGTGCGGTTGATATCTGCAGGCTTGGCTGCTCAGGAATGTTAATATCTAACTCCACTTCATCTGCAAATTTACCTTGACCAAAGCGCGCAACAATACTTGCCGCCAAGTCATAATCTCCTTCATCAATATCACCATCTACAAGTGCCATCGGGCCTTTATGACTGAGTGCACGAATACTGATGAACTCTTTTCGATAACCTTCTAAAAATTTACATTCCCCTGAATCTCGAGCAATGATTAATTTAAAATTTGCTTTTGGTCTGACATGCCGTCCGACCTTTAGTAACATGATGTCATCAAGTTCATACTCTTTTGCGTTTTTTGCTTGCCAGAGATCGGTCAGCTTATCGGAATAACTTTTATCCGTTAAAAAACAACAACCACCCGCCGGTGTAGCAAAATCATCGAAACCAAACTGTTTCGCTAATTCAATTTGAGGTTTACGACTTCGTCCTGTAAAGCCATATAATTTCTCACGAACAATCCAGCCCTCACGCTCGGGTAAGGTCTGCTCTAAATTCTTTGCAGAGAGCGGTCGTACTAGGCGGTCATTAGCACCGGATTGTTTTGCAATAATGGGCATTTTAGCTTTCAATTGCGACATAGGCCGCTGACCGATTACTTCGCCTGTAATAATGAAATCAAAGCCTTGTGCGTGGTGTTCTTCAATCCAATCCACTGCTTTATTGACCATAAATATTTTACAGTCCAAACATGGGTTCATATTGGCGCCATAGCCATGTTTGGGATTAATCAGTACATCTTTATATTCTTCTATAACATCAACAATATGCAGTTTGATACCTAGCTGTTCTGCCACCCATAGTGCGTTGTTACGTTTTTGCTTCTCTTTATCCTGATTTCGAATTGCATGCGTATGTCCCTCCACGCAGAATCCAGTGTAAAAATTAATACCTTCTACTTCAATTCCCTGCTCTTGAATCACTTTGACGGCCAGCATGGAATCTAGCCCCCCCGATATGAGGGCAATTGCTTTATGTTTATTAGCCATACTATTGATTAAATTAAGCTGTTCCACCGACAGTGAGCGCATCGATTTTTAATGTGGGTTGTCCCACACCTACAGGTACGCTTTGTCCTTCCTTACCACAGTTACCAACCCCCGTATCTAACTCAAGATCGTCGGCCACCATTGAAATTCGCTGCATAACCTCAGGGCCATTACCAATTAAGGTTGCCCCTTTGACAGGTCGAGTAACTTTGCCATTTTCAATTAGATAAGCTTCACTGGTGGAAAATACAAATTTCCCTGAAGTAATATCGACTTGACCACCACCAAAATTAACGGCGTAAATACCTTTTTCAACTGAAGCAATGATCTCATCTGCTTTGTGATCACCAGCTAGCATATAGGTATTTGTCATTCTAGGCATTGGAAGGTGTGCGTATGATTCGCGACGGCCATTACCCGTACTTTTAGTGCCCATCAGCCGTGCATTGTGCTTATCTTGCATATAGCCCGTGAGTTTGCCTTTTTCAATCAGTGTAGTGAACTGAGTCGCTTCCCCCTCATCATCGACATTTAATGAACCTCGTCTGGACGCTAAGGTGCCATCATCAACTATGGTACAAAGAGGTGATGTGACTTGCTCACCCATTCGACCTGAGAAGGTTGATGTTGCCCGACGATTGAAATCACCCTCAAGTCCGTGACCGACAGCTTCATGTAATAACACACCAGGCCAACCACTGCCTAACACGACGGGCATTGTGCCTGCGGGCGCAGCAACGGCCTCTAGATTAACTAGAGCCAATCTAACGGCTTCTTTTGCATAAGCAACGGCGAGATTATTATCTTGAAAATAACGGTAATCCATTCTTCTACCACCACCCGCACTTCCTCTCTCACGTCTGCCATTCGATTCTACAATCACATTGACATTCATACGTACCAAAGGACGGATATCATTTGCATAAGTACCATCACTCGCTGCCACCAAAACAGTGTCTACTCCACCAGCCAGACTGACGGTGACTTGCTTCACTCTGGGATCTGCCGCTCTCGCTGCCGCATCGGCTTCACGTAACAAAGTAAGCTTTTCTTCTACCGTCAAAATCAGGATAGGGTCATTTGGTTGATAGAGAACAGGCGCTGTTTGTTTATTCCAGACGGCTACCTGTTTATTATCACCTTGTCGTGAGATAGCCTGAGCTGCTTTCGCAGCTTTTTGCAAAGCAGGAAGTACTAAGTCATCTGAATAGGCAAAGCCTGTTTTTTCTCCGCTACACGCTCTGACCCCAACACCTTGTTCGAGATGGTAGCCACCGTCTTTGATAATGCCGTCTTCCAATACCCAGCTTTCTTGACGTGATTGCTGAAAATATAAGTCAGCATAATCAACACCACTAGTCATGGTCGTTGCTAAAGCATTTTCCAAATCCGTATCAGTCAGGCCGGCAGGTAACAATATTTGTTGTTGAACTTGTTCTGAGATCGATGCGCTCATCAATGAAAATCGTCTTATTTAGGAAAGAATATGATAACAGATTCTACTCTGTCGATTGTGTCAGCGGTGTCAGTTTTGGCTCTTGCCACGGCCCATTTAATCGATATCGATAACTGATCAAATTCACCAGTTGCTTATCTAAAACGGTCCCAGCAATTTTATCGAATATTAGGATAGCGGTACCGACACCAAGTCCGATCGGACCGCCCGCCATCGCACCTGCAATGGGCAGTGTTGATGAGACTTTTGGTGTTATTTTCACCACTTGATTGTAGGTTTCACTTACCATATCAATAGGTCCTTTCATTTCAATAATGGCAGAGTCGCCCTGCATTGTGAAATCATCCGTTGTGGCGATACCATCTTTAAACTTAAAGTGTCCTTTGATACTACTAAAATCAAAACCGCCACCAAAAAGATCACTGAAATCCAGCGACAATCTCCGTGGAATTGCGGCAATACTTAATAAACCAAAAATACGCCCTGCAGCACCGGGTTCGACGTCCATTAAACTTCCTCGTCCAACGGATAAACTTAAGTCACCTTGTATATTTTCTCTTGAAACATCGGTTGGCGCGGCATTCCAATAAAGATCTGCTTCTGTTTTTACCTGCCTGGCAGCAATTACTTTTTGATAATTAAAGCTATCTAGCAAATCTTCCAACGAGTTACTATTTACATTCAATTTAAATCGGCTTAAATCACTTTGCTCAGAGTGTGTCCATGAACCACTTAACGAGGCGGTCATGTAATCAGACGTCAGGCTGGCTTGTTTAATCGTCCACTTATCTGTTTGTTCTTGAATACCAACCAAATTCAATTTTCCCAGTAATAAATTATTCAGTTTCAATGAATCAATATCGATATCAATAGCGGGCCAGAGTTCTGATTTAGCCTTTTCTACAATGGTTGCTGAGTCAAAATTTACCACGGTATTGAGGTAATCAAAATCTAGCTTAATAGGCTGCTCATTACTCACCATTTCTGGCAATAAGATTTCCCCTTTCATCTGAGCTGAACTCAGTAGCACTTTCCAACTATTCTCTTGTTGCGTTGCTTGAACATGGAGATCGTTATAGATTTGCTGTGCAAGGAATAATCGATCAATTAATAGATTAATTGCCGTAATTTTTTCTGCAAAGTTGTCTTTAGAGGGAGGCTGTTTGTTTTGCCAATCGATCCATTCTTGTGAATTTATCTGCTCAATCTGACCAGCGATGCTAAAGCCTGGTGAGGATAGACTTGCAGAGCTGCCCCCCAACATAACTTGACCATTAAGTTGGTTATTATCATCAGTAAACAGACTATCTAACCAATCATCGTAGCGGACGTTATAGGCTAAATGTTGTTTATGATCTTGTATCGATATACTTAATGCTTTAGCACTACTAGCTTCTTTTCCTAGTGGCGCGGGAGCATCAATTTCAATGCCTCCGAGGTCACTATTCACACTAAGCTGTAACTCAAAATCTCCGGGCTCTGGCTCTCTTATATCAATACGTGCGTTGTAATCTGTATCTCCCTTAATAAAGCTTGGGACAGCATTTGGCCATACTTCATTTACCGCACTTAACTTGAGGTGTCCATCAATATTGACCTGTGTTTCAGCATTTTCAGTTTGAGCGGTTATGGTGATAGGTTCATTAAACGCTTGTGCATTAATCTTATCCACTGAGACCCCTTTGTTATCAAAGGCTAAGCGGCCGTTAATAGTGTCAACCACAAGTCCTTCGACAGCTTTAGTGGTCAACTGACTGTTAATAAAACTCACGCTGCCTTTCACCTGAGTATCATCTAGCCTGACTAATGGCACCGTCAGATCAAGGCGAATATCACTTTTCCCTGTTACCGATAACCATTCAGGGAGAATGCCAAACCGAGATTGCAAAGGACTATTTTTTAGAAAGTTTAATGCGTCACTTGTGGTTCCTTTCACCAAACCAGTTACTTTCAGAATAGGATCGGGTCTAACTAGGTTAGAAATAGTGGTGGTTACATCATCAAAGTTGAAACCAGCCGTTTTACCTGACTGACTTTTGATGACCAAATTATTACCTTGCCCACTGATCGTGCCAGTGACTTCGGTCAAATCAGGCCAGCCTGGACCATAGTGTAAGTGGGTATTTTCAACATTTAATTGCATGTCAAAACTACCCGCCTTGGGTTTTTCATCAAAAGGAAAAGCAAGAGGATCACCATGCATGGTGATTTTTCCTGTGCGAATTATTCCGCCTTTGAAAGCATCGGCTGACCAATGTTGAAAGTCTTTTTCTAGAAGTTTAATCGGCACGTAATGTTGCCACTGCTTGACAATAAAATCGCTCAGATTAACCTCTAGATTACTCTCGAGCTGCTCACCTTTCTTCGCTAGCTGTCCATTGATGTTAATATCAAAATCATCGTTAAGTAAGCGAATATTCTGTGATGATATGTCCCAGTTATTATTATCAAATCGCCCGTTTAATTGTCCTTTTAATAAGCTGAAGTGAATTGCATCATCTAACCAATTATCCGCATAGATACTTATATTCTGGCTATTAAAATCGAGTGCAGCAGTGTTGTTTTTGTAGTCGAGAGTAAAACTTAAATTATTTGCGCCTGGAAACTGCTGCCATGGTAAGAAAGTTAATTCATTGACTGAAGCAGAGATGCTTTTCAGACCATTTTCAGGTTGGTAGGTAAGTGATAGCTGCTGGATATCTCCAGCAGGTTTAGCGCTTATCAGTGCAGTAGGCATATCGTTAAGTATCAATGCAACAGAAGTCACATCACTCATCCGAATATAGTCTGACTCTGCATAAAAACTATTATCAGCCACATTATTAATTACTTCAAAATGCGTCTGAGGCCAACTTTCTCCAGCCATCATCAGTTCGTTTAATTGCCCTTGTACAGACCAGCCAGAAGACTGCTGCTCAAACGTAAACTTGCCACTCAACTGATCTACAATGACGGGTGCCATATCCTTTGTCGAATCACTTGCAGCCAATGTCAGATCGTTAAGATGCAAATCTACTGATGCCGTTATGCTCTCTGGGTCTTTGTAACGAATATCGGCATTAAACGAGCTAAGACCATCTTCTAGCTTAGCACCGCGCCATGCTTGTGTTTTAAGCAAAGGGCCTACTGAAAGTTCGTCAGCTTGGATATGGGCTTCCCATGTTTTAAACGTATGTGTATCAGTAATATCCGCGTTAGCCTTTACAAAGACAGTATTGCCAATTGATTTAGGCACGTTTACTTGAGTCTCAAGCTGCCAGTTATCCGCTGAAAAATCTAAGCTCGCATAATCTACGCTGTATAGTCCAGATAACTCTGGCTGTAGAGCATCAGAATAATTAATATACACATTGTCTAACCTAGACTTGGGTAAGCGAGTTAGTAGTGACATAACATCTTTTAACTTTGTATTTGCTGTTTCCCCAGAATCAATACCAACAACACGGAAAGCGCCGCTTTCGTCACGCTTTACCGCAATCTTCGCTTGTTGGATACGTGTATAAGCTGCCGTTATTTCTCTGCTACGAATGGATCCGAATACGTCTAGTGCTAAAAATAACTGTTCCGCTCGGAAAACAGGATTATCCCCCTGTTTTGGCATCATTTTGACACCGCTTATTTCTAGCTTTGGGATCAAATCAAACCAATACAAACCTGCCTTTTCTATAGTTATAGTGTAGCCAGTTTGGGTGCTTACCCAATTAGCAATATCATCTTTGCGCTCAGTAACTTGTTGTGAGAGCCATAATGCAGTTAAGACAATCAGTACCGCCATGACAACCAAGAATGTTGTCAGGTAATACAGTTGCTTGCTGGCAATATGAATAGTTTGTTTCAGCATCAAGATGTTCTACAGAAGGACAACATTGAATTGCTCTCGACCATACTGTTGCTCGAATTGAAACAAAATAGGTTTACCAATCATCTGCTCTAAATCAGCCACTTTCGTCGAGTCTTCATCATTAAGTCGATCAATCACATCTTGAGAAGCCAAAATCAGAAACTGCTTACTCTCATATTGTTTTGATGCACGAATAATCTCACGAAATATTTCATAACACACCGTTTCAACATTCTTGGTATAGCCTTTCCCTTCACAACAAGGGCATGGCTCGCACAGAATATGACCCAGACTTTCACGAGTTCGCTTACGTGTCATTTCGACTAGCCCCATCTCAGAGACGGCACTAATATTATGACGAGCACGATCTAACTGCATGGCTTTTTCTAAGGCTCTTAGCACTTGCTCTCGATGGCTAAGTTCATCCATATCGATAAAGTCGAGGATGATGATGCCGCCAAGATTTCTAACGCGTAACTGGCGAGCAATGGCATGAGCGGCTTCAAGATTAGTTTTAAAGATTGTTTCTTCTAAATTTTTGTGACCGACAAAGCCCCCAGTGTTGACGTCTACCGTGGTCATTGCTTCTGTTTGATCAAAGATAAGATATCCGCCTGACTTTAAGGGCACCTTACGCTGCAATGCTTTTTGAATTTCGTCTTCAACACTAAATAAATCAAATAAAGGTAAATCCCCTTTATACAATTCCAATCTAGCCGCACACTCGGGCATAAATCCCTCGGCAAAATGAACAGCTTTATGGAATGTGTCTTCAGCATCGATGCGAATGCGATCCACCTCTGACGAAAATAGATCACGTAAAGCTCGCATAGCTAGTGTCAGATCTTCATGAAGAGGTTCACCACATTTGACTCCCTGCTTGCGTTCCTGAAGTTTCGCCCATAGTCGATAGAGAAATTGCAGGTCAGCTTCAAGCTCGGCTTCCGAAACACCTTCTGCAGCCGTCCTTAGAATGTAGCCACCTGAACCAGGCTCAAGCAGAGAAATAAGGCTAGATTTAAGACGCTCACGTTCTTCTTCGGTCTCAATTTTGAGAGAAACACCAATGCCTTCTGTTTCAGGCATATAGACTAAATAACGAGAAGATACCGATAACTGAGTGGTTAATCGGGCTCCTTTGCTGCCCATGGGATCTTTGATGACTTGCACAAGGATCTCTTGGCCTTCTCGCAATAAACTGCTGATAGTCGGCTCAGTCAGAGGTGCCTCTTTCAGATCACCTGTTTGACCTTTAGGTATAGAAATATCAGACACATGTAAAAATGCTGCTCGCGATAAACCTATTTCGACAAAAGCGGCTTGCATACCGGGTAGTACTCGACAAACCTTACCCTTGTAGATATTACCGACTAAACCACGATACTCGTTGCGTTCGATGAACACTTCTTGCAGTAATCCATTTTCAACCACAGCCGCACGTGTTTCACTTGGCGTTACGTTGATTAATATTTCACTGCTCACATTATTTTCCTAAGTTCAGTAATAGTTGGCCAGTTTCTCTAATGGGTAAACCCATGATGCCAGAATAACTGCCTTCAATGTGTTCAATGAATAATGCGGCTTGCCCTTGAACAGCATAGCCCCCCGCTTTATCCATACCTTCATTAGTGCGTAGATACCATTCAATATCACGTTCCGATAACACGGCAAATCGTACCTCATTGGTGGACACGACGGTTTCTGAGTGTTCACTGTTTTCTAGAGTGACAGCCGTTAGCACCTGATGTGTTTTACCAGACAATCGCTCAAGCATCTGAGCCGCATCAATCTCACTGGTCGGTTTTCCTAGAATCTTATTTTCAAAAATAACGGCGGTATCAGCGGCGAGTACTAGGCTTTTATCGCCATCGAGTAATAATTGTTTTCCTGCTTTTGCTTTTGCGCGAGCAATACGACACACATAGTCGATTGGGAGTTCATCAGACAGTATCGATTCATCCACATCAGGATTTATTACAGAAAACTTAACCCCCATTTGCAGAAGTAATTCTCGTCGGCGTGGAGAACGAGAAGCAAGATAAATAGAGGGGAATTTCATGATCGATGATAAGGGTGATTTTGTAAAATTGTCCAAGCACGATAAATCTGCTCTGCAAGAACGATTCTCACCAGTGGGTGAGGTAAGGTCAATGCCGATAAAGACCAGCATTGATCCGCTCGTTGCAAGCAGCTAGCGTCTAGGCCATCGGGACCACCAACCACTAATGATACATCTCGTCCATCCGTAAGCCAGCTTTGAATATGCCCAGATAATTGCTCTGTACTCCATTGCTTGCCGGTGACCTCTAATGCGACCACATGCTGGTTGTCTGGAATTGCAGCTAAGATGCGCTGACTTTCTTCTTTTTTCCATTGCTCTGGCTGTGCATTTTTACCGCGTTTTGCAGCCGTAATTTCATTTAGTTGCAGTAAGCACTCACGGGGCATACGTTTGCTATATTCTTCGAATCCCTGCGTTACCCATGCTGGCATTTTATTGCCAACCGCAACTAAATTTATCTTCATCTTTATTCAGCCGATGCATGCTCGCTGTTATCAGGCACACTCCATAACTTTTCTAAGTTATAGGTCAAGCGTGTTTGAGGGGTCATCACATGAACGATAACATCACCCAAGTCGACCAAAGCCCATTCACCGACCGTTTCACCTTCAACACCAAAAGGTTGAACGCCTGCCGCTTTTGCCTGCATAACGACTTCATTCGCTAGTGCTTTCACTTGTCGATTTGATTTACCTGTGGCGATAACCATGATGTCGGTCACATCAGTCATGTCTTTTACATCTAACACTTTGATATCTTCACCCTTGATATCTTCTAGTGCATCAATAACTAATAATTTGAGTTGTTCTGCCTGCATTGGGCACTCCATAAAAATAACTGCTTATAGTGTAGCCTAAGGTCTATTTTAGATCTTTAGCTACGATTGTTGTTCTTGATTTCGGGAACCAAGACGCCGTCTTACCAGTGAGAAAATACACTGTTAAGCCGAGCCATTCATGAACGGCTGTTTCTAATACGTTGAGATGCGCAAGTGCATCAAAATCCCAATAACGATTTTTTGTCTGATGACTTCGGTAGTCAACCGGATAGGCAATCACATTAATGTGTTGCTTATTAGCAATACCGACTGCTCTTGGCATATGAAACGCCGATGTAACAAGAATGTATTTTCCCACTAGATTAGGTAGTTTAGGTTTTAAATATACAAAGTTCTCGTAAGTATTTCTCGCTTTGGTATCCAATATTAAACGATTAGCGCTGACACCAGCTTGTTGCAATAATGTGGTTATCACCTCAGCTGAATTATCTAAACCTTGCTGTTGGATCAAATTACTACCCCCGCTCACTAAAATAGGCGCGTCATCATAATGTCTTGCCAATGCTGCTGTGGTGAGTATGCGATCAGCCCCCTCGCCGACTTGAGCTGTTCCCCAATCAGCGGATAAGCTCAATTGCTCGGCCCCCCCTAATAAAATAATGCCTGAAATATTCTCAGGTAAGACTTCTGGTGCATTAAAGCGTTTTTCCAAGGGATACATCAGATAGTCACTAACAGGATAAGCCATTACACTAAAACTCATCACCGTCATTAGTAACATGATGCGTTTAGCTGCAGAATAATAATTGAGCCATAACAAACATGTGGCCAACACCATCAACCAAATCATCAAGCTTAGAGGGCTTAATAACCCCCATATCATTTTTGACGCGATGAAAAATATATCATCCATTAGCTACTGGCAGTCTTTGCACGATAAAGATGTAATTGTTCAATAAGAGATATCACCGCATCCGGCAACAGATATCTAACATCATCACCTCTTAATAAACGATCTCGAATGGCTGTGGCAGATATCCCCATCTGAGTGACAGGAAATGACCATACTTTGCCGGCTTTCAGTGACGCATCATCTTCAGATGCTAGGTTTTGCTCGTAAAACTCGCTCAGTTGATTGGACAACATCCATGGCTCATCTGCTCTTCGCATCACAACAATGTGTGCCAAAGGCAAGATCTGAGTCCAGCGAGACCACGTTGTTAATTGACTAAACGTATCCGTTCCCATCAATAAGAATAATGGATTTTCAGGATAGTCCTCACGCAGGCTTTCAAGTGTATCCACCGTGTAAGATGGTCCCTCACGCAATAACTCACGATCATCAACCATTAGCTTGGGATGGTTTTTTATAGCAAGCTCTAACATCAAACGTCTTTCTTGTGCTGTCGCGGAGGGATTATCTCTGTGAGCAGGCATTGCACACGGAACCAGACGCAATTGGGCTAATTCCAGTTGCTCAACTACGTCTAGTCCTGTTCTAAGATGTCCAAAGTGTACGGGATCAAATGTCCCACCAAGAATACCAATCGCTGGTTTATTGTCTGATCTGACCACTACCTAATACTATCCATTTTTGAGAGGTTAATCCTTCTAATCCTACTGGACCACGTGCATGAATTTTATCTGTTGAAATACCAATCTCAGCACCCAGTCCATATTCAAAGCCATCTGCAAAGCGAGTTGACGCATTTACCATCACTGAACTCGAATCTACTTCAGCTAAAAACCGTCGAGATCGTTCATAATCATTGGTGATAATTGATTCAGTATGGCCAGAACTATGCGTATTTATATGGTCAATGGCCTCATCGATATCATCGACAATTTTAATTGATAATATTGGTGCTAGGTATTCAGTGTCCCAGTCTTCAGCTGTTGCCGCTTTAATACCATCTAAAATAGTTAATGTACGTTCACATCCACGTAATTCAACGTTTTCTTGTGCATATTTTTGAGCTAGTCTAGGCAGAATATTCTCAGCCTCTTGCGCAGCTACAAGCAGTGTTTCCATGGCGTTACACACACCATAACGGTGACATTTGGCATTAAATGCAATGGCCTCAGCCATATCCAAATCAGCGCCTTTGTCGATGTAGATATGACAAATGCCATCAAGATGCTTGATGACGGGTACTTTGGCGTCTCGACTAATACGTTCGATTAGGCCCTTCCCACCTCTTGGTACGATGACATCAACATACTCAGGCATGGTGATCAGCGCCCCAACGGCTTCTCTATCAGTCGTGGTGACAACCTGTATAACGTCTTCAGGTAGACCTGCCTTATG
>DRHY01000028.1 GCA_011052985.1 Methylophaga thalassica | reverse complement strand
TTAGTTCGTCTACTGTTTCAGCCATGTAATAAAACTCCTAAGATGTGATTTGATCAAAATATGCGCCCAGCACTTTATACAACATTGCCGCATCTTGACTACCTGCTAATTCGCGAATGGAGTGCATGGCAAATGTCGGAACACCGATATCAAGTGTTCTTATACCGATATGTGATGCGGTAATCGGGCCGATTGTGCTGCCGCATGCCATATCCGTACGCACCACAAAATCTTGTGTCGGAACCTGCTGTTGTTCACACAGCTGGCGGAAAATAGCACTGGTCTCGCTACTGGTGGCATAACGTTGGTTAGCATTGGTTTTGATGACTGGCCCTTTGTTTAGCAATGGACCGTGTTTTTCATCATGTTTATCTGCATAATTTGGGTGAATGGCATGCGCATTATCGGCGGATATCATCATCGACTTTTCAAGACAGCGTTGATATTGTTCGGCGTTACCAGTCAAACGCTGAAGCACAGATTGTAAGAAGGTACCTTGAGCTCCAGATAAGGATTGACTGCCGACCTCTTCGTGATCAGTACAGACTAACAATGCGGAACCATTTGACCCTAATAAAGCTTCCAAACCGACATAACAGCTCAGTAAATTATCTAACCTTGCACTACTAATAAAGTCTGCTGATAAACCGGTTATTGCGGCCTTTTGTGTGTCATAGAAACAGATTTCATAATCAAGGACTTTACCAATATCCGCGTTGGGGTATTGCTTATGTAATTGCTGTTCTAGAAGTGCTCGAAAATCAATACTGTCACCATCATCAACCTGAGCGAGAATGGGTAAAATATGTAACTGTGGATTGATACTGCGCGATTGATTCGCTTCTCTATCAAGATGTATCGCTAAGCTTGGAATGGTCCCCACTACATCATTGAAATCAACCAATTGATGATTAAGCTCACCTGCTTTATTTTCAAAGCTTACTCGGCCAGCCATCGATAAATCTCGGTCAAACCAAGGATTTAATAAAGCGCCGCCATACACTTCAACGCCCAATTGCAATAAGGTCTGATTGACTTTTTCAGGTCTAGGTTTCACTTTCAAACATGGACTGTCGGTATGAGCGCCGACCATGTTGATACCGGTTTCAACGATACCTTTTTCCGCTAAACGAAAGGCAATGATAGATGCTTGCCGAATCACGTAATACTGACCAGGCTTCAATGCTCCCCAGCTATCGGCTTCTTTGAGTTCAGAATAATTCTGTTTGTCCAGCGCGGCTTTTATTGATGCAACGGCATGATAAGGCGTTGGAGAGGCATCAAGGAACTCACACAGGCCTTGATTAAATTCATTAGCGGTTAATTTCATCTTCTTAACTTTATTCGACCAGAAAATAGAATGATTATGATACCGACTTTAGTATGCGTATGGGATCAAGCGTTAATCATCCAACTTTTGTCCACGATACATTCTGCTTGGTTTTTTACGCTTGCTAGTGAATGTGTCTTTAGCACTATCGTGTGTTTCATCTTGAATGACCACACCACGGTAAATACGCGTTTTACTGACCATGGCGTCTTTACTCTGTGAGCCATGCAATTCTGGGCTAGGCTTAACATCATCCCCTAATAAACTTAGGGCATCCTCTTGTTCATCAAGGAAACTTCGCCCGGCAAGAGGCATTTTTATCGATTTAAATGAAAACCGTTCGATGTTTAAATTGGCCCATTCATCAATAACTTCTTCACCGCGCAAACGACCATAAGACAAAGCTGTGATTCGGCCTGACTCTAGCAGAATATGACAAGCCCGATTTTCAGTGGTGGTAATAAAAAAAGTGCCGGACTGGCCAGAACGACAAAGTGAAGATAGCTGTTGTAAAACGTCCCTGTTATCTGTCATGAGCTCAACTAATGAAAGATTGAAGAATCATCACAGTAACAAATCCAATGAGCTTATTCTTCATCATCTTTCGCTTTTTTTCGTGGTCTTTTGGATAAGCCACCGTGTAAACGACATCGATCTGCTAAAGCACCCAAGCTCCAGCCTTCTGGCTGGCGAATAACAACAGAACGTTTACACCGCCTACCACCGGTCAATTTAGCACCACATTCCGGCCGATAGCGTTTTACTTTTTCCCAGCCTTCCAACGTTTGTGACGCTTTTCGAATCGATTTGACCTCGCGTGGCGATAACTGGCTTTGATCCACTGGCCGAGTGATTTGGTCTGTTTTTCGCCACCAATAACGCACTACAGGTACTGGTAATCCAAAGCGCCGAGCAAGATCATCCGGTTTACGGTACATCTCTGTTTCAAGCAGCAATAATGCGGCTTTTTCTAATCGTTCAGTAAACTCTCGGCTTTCCTGAGGGGTCATGCGTTGAAATCAGGTTCATGACTAAGAGAGATTACCGCCTCAGTAAGATCATCAATGTCTTCTTCCGACTGTGCGATATGTCTAACGGATATTCCCGCTTTATGAACACTTTCAGGATCACCCGTCACAAGCGGATGCCATTCGGGTAGCGGCTCACCCTCGGCAAGTAAACGATAGGCACAAGTTGACGGTAACCAATCAAAGTAATGGGCATTATCAATACTGAGCTGAATGCAATCAGGCACCAATGTTTGGCGTTGTTGATAGTTTTTACAGCGGCAGCTATTGATATCCAGTTGGCCACATGCCGCTTTTGTATAAAACATACGGCCATCATCTTCATCTTCTAGCTTGTGCAAACAGCAGCGTGCACAGCCATCACAGAGGCTTTCCCACTCTTCATGTGTCATCTGGCTGAGTCGTTTATGTTTCCAGAACTCTGTAGATGTTTTATCCTGATCTGTCATGACTGATTCAATTGCCCTATCCAAACTCATTACACCGCTGATTACGCAGTTTTCACCCAAAACGATCTTAACAGCAGGGGAAGCAGCGGCAACGTGTTTACAAACCGACAATGATACGCGAATACCCCATCTGACAACACCGTATCACCAACAGCAGTTAGAGGATATCAGCGCCGTCGATTTAGCAATCATTAGCGAATTAACAGAATCGTTGAGCAAACCATTGGCACAAGCCTGGTTGGGCACCATAAAAAATTATTATGCTCCCCACATCATCCTTATTAGCCACCCCACTCTGGCTGCCAAACACAATTGGCAGTTTACCGATTATTTAGCAATGGGCTTCAAACACATCGCAGGCAGTCAGGATGGCTTAAGAATATTTAGTTATGCTATTGAGAATTATCAACCCAAGCGGGATTGGCTAAACAGCCGATTTTGGGCAAATCCTGAGATGTACGATAAATATCGCTGGTAATTCATCCGATTGTCATAAAACTGACTTAATATATCTGATTTCACATTTCTTCTAGACGAAAGGCAATATGACTGAACAAGCGACTGTAGACTTAAATAACCCCGAACTCTATATCAATCGTGAGCTGAGTTTGCTTGAATTCAATTGGCGTGTTTTGCAGCAAGCCTTAGATACTAACGTCCCACTTTTAGAGCGTCTGAATTATTTGTGTATTTCCAGCACGAATCTGGATGAGTTTTTTGAAGTACGTGTGGCTGGTTTAATTCAGCAAATTGAAATTGGCGACCCGTACATTGAGTCAGATCAAATCACCGCTCAAGAATGCCTAAAACTCATTAATCAGCGCGCCCATGAATTGGTTGAAGAACAATACCGCATTCTCAATGAAGTGCTACTGCCGGAGTTAGAGCAGGAATCGATTCAAGTGTTGCCTCGTGCTCAATGGACTGATGAGCATAATCGTTGGCTGAAAGACTACTTCCAAGAAGAAATCTTACCTATCTTAAGTCCAATGGGCCTTGATTCGGCACACCCCTTTCCTCGCTTGCTGAATAAGAGTTTAAATTTCATCGTTTCCTTGGTCGGCAAAGATGCGTTTGGTCGTGATCGCGGCTATGCCATTCTTCAAGCGCCTCGCGCACTGCCACGAGTCATTCCACTGCCAGCTGAATTACAAGAAGAAGGAAGCTATAAATTTGTTTTCTTATCTTCCATTATTCACGCCTTTGCAGAAGACTTATTCTTTGGCATGAAAATTAAAGGCTGTTTCCAATTTAGGGTGACTCGAAACAGCGACCTTGCTATTGATACTGAAGAAACCAGTGATCTTTTAGCGACTATTGCTGACGAGTTAACTCAACGTAACTATGGTGATGAAGTCAGGCTTGAAATTGCCCATAACTGTCCTGAAGACATGGTGGAGTTTCTCCGTAAAGAATGCGCAATGGAACGCGATAACGTATACCTTGTTAACGGTCCGGTAAACTTAAGTCGTATTCAAATGGTGTGCTCATTGGTTGATCGCCCCGATCTTAAATTCAAACCATTTACTCAAGGAAGACCAACTGGTCTGGGCTTAGATGTCGATATTTTTGAGGTGTTACGTAAGCAAGATATGTTGCTTCACCACCCTTATCAGTCGTTCACACCTATTATTGATCTGATCAAACAAGCCGCCTCTGACAGCAGTGTTTTGGCCATTAAACAAACCTTATATAGAACAGGTGCCAAATCCCCTATTGTCGATGCCTTAGTATCAGCCGCTCAAGCGGGTAAAGAAGTAACTGTCGTTGTAGAGCTTCGAGCGCGTTTCGATGAAGAAGCCAATGTGGCTTTAGCCGCTCGTCTGCAAGAAGCTGGTGCTCATGTGGTGTATGGCATCGTTGGTTACAAGACACATGCCAAAATGTTACTTATTTTGCGTCGCGAAAATGGCAAGCTGCGACGTTACGTCCATCTTGGCACGGGTAACTACCATCGCAGTACCTCTCGTATATACACAGATTATGGCTTGCTGACATCGGATAAACAGATTGGTGAAGATGTGAACAACCTATTCATCCAGCTGACAAGTCTAGGTCGCATACCGCAAATGCATAAGTTACTTCATGCGCCGTTTACCTTACATGACGGTTTATTGAAAAAAATTGAGCGTGAAATTGAGTTTGCTAATGCCGGTAAACCTGCGCGAATCATTGTCAAAGTTAATGCCGTCGTTGAACAAGAAATGATTCAAGC
>DRHY01000027.1 GCA_011052985.1 Methylophaga thalassica | reverse complement strand
TAAAGCGAAAAGCCGGCTTAGCCGGCTTTTTTATTGACAAAATCAATCAGTCATTAGCATCCGATAATAATGGCTGTGTTAAACTAAGCTGTTGATAATACGTTGGGAATTCTATGAGTCAGTCACAAGGTAAGATTACAGAAGATGTTTCTCAAATTTATGAAGAAGTGTCTGATTGGCATGTGAATGCAGGTGAGCAACGGATTGTTGCTAAGCGTATGAAGGGGCGATTCAGACTGAGGAAATGGATCGGCATGTCAGTCTGGCTCATTCTCTTTTTAGGACCTTACCTCCGCTGGAATGGTCAGCAAGCGATCTTGTTTGATATTCCAAATCGACAATTCAATTTTTTTGATCTAACGGTCTTCCCTCAAGACATTTGGATGTTATCGCTGACCTTACTATTTTTTGCCATTCTGCTGGCGGCTGTGACAAGTGTTGCAGGCCGAGTATTCTGTGGGTACTTCTGTTTCCAAACTGTTTGGACTGATATCTATACCTTTATTGAAACTAGGATTGAAGGTGATTCTCCACAAAAAGCTAAGAAATTCAAAGAAGCCCCTTTAACAATTAATAAATTATCACGTGTAGTTTTCAAACACAGTTTATGGCTACTAATTGCATTATTAACTGGATTGTCTTTTGCGGCTTGGTTTACCGATGCATATCAACTATGGCATGACTACTTTACACTGAAGGCCCCAGTGCCGGCGTGGATTGCATTAGCAGTATTTGGTGTCTTCACATACATATTTGCTGGATTTATGCGTGAACAAGTTTGTTTTTGGCTTTGTCCTTACGCTCGGCTACAGGGGGTGATGTATGACCAAGATACAGTCTTACCAGCCTACGATGCTGAGCGTGGTGAACCGCGTGGCAAATTGAAAAAGGGGCAAATGGATGATGCAAAAGGCAGTTGTATAGATTGCAAAGTCTGTGTTGCTGTTTGTCCAACCGGTATTGATATTCGTAAAGGTCAACAAGAGGGTTGTATTACCTGTGGCTTATGTATAGATGCATGTGACAGTATTATGGATAAGACAAATCAAGATCGTGGTTTGATTCGATATGCTTCTTATAAAGAGCTTCAACATGATCGTAATGTCATTCCGATGTACAGACGTCCAAGAGTCATCATATACGGTATGATTTTATTGGCATCGCTAGCAGGTGTTATTTATGGCTTTGCTACATTGTCACCCACTGAGTTTCAAGTATTACATGAAAGACAACCACTTTTTGTTAGATTGAGTGATGGCTCAATTCAAAATAAATACACAATAAAATTATTAAACAAAACACAAAATCCTATCAATGTAAGATTTGAAGTTAACGGTTTAGAAGGGGCAAGCCTCCATGGTATGAATGATGAAGTCGTTGTTGAACCAGGAAAAGTGGTTCCAGTGACAGCATTAGTTCGTGTACCAGAGGCTAATCTGAATGGTGGGCTTTCACCCATCGAATTTAAAGCCGATGTATTAAACAATGAAGCCATTTCGTCTACTTATCAAAGTATGTTTATGGCACCGAAGTAGATGAGGAAACCAATGTATATTTCACAAGAAAACAAACAAGCGATGCGGAACCCCTGGGTTCTCGGAATGCTTCTGTTTTTAGTGGTGTTTTTAACTGCAAATGCTATTTTTATTTATCTCGCATTTTCATCGCCGCCTAACTTAGTTGTTGAAGATTTTTATGAAAAAGGACAAGCGTATCAGCAATCACATGAGCGGATGATGGAAGAAAAAGCACTGGGCTGGTCAGGAGTGCTGCTAGTACCAAGTACCTCACGTGTTAATCAGCAGCAGCAATATGAAGCCATCATCACTGGGAAAAATTCGGCAGGTTTGATGCTTGATACTGTAACGCTATACGCTTTTCGTCCTTCTGATGCTAAAGAGGATTTCAAGGTGGTTATGCAACCATCGGGCAGTGGTAGTTACATTGCCGATGTGAGCTTCGATTTACCTGGAAGTTGGGATCTGATCATTGAAGCTAAACGCGGTGATGATGAATACAATATCACTAGACGACTTAGGATTGATCCCTAATAGCGCCACTGTCTTCACATAATTAATCATCGCTTTTTTAGTGTCTGATACTTGTTTTCATTGTAAGTTATCTGTTGATGAAGAGTCTGCTGTCAATGCTCTTATTTCAGGGGAAAAGCAGACTTTTTGTTGTCATGGGTGTAAATCGGTCTGCGAGACAATTCACTCTGCGGGCTTAGCTAGTTTTTATGATAAGACTCCTCAGGGAGAAAATCTAGCGCCACCTCCACAAGCGACTGCTGAGCTTGCGGCATTTGATCTCGATGATGTTCAAGCAGAGTACATAGATATCAGCCAGTCAAATAGAACGATGATTTTATTGGTTGAGGGAATACACTGTGCGGCTTGTGTTTGGTTGATTGAAAATGCTTTGCAAAAGATCGAGGGCATATCAAATGCAGAAGTTAATCTGGCAGGAAAAAGATTAAAGCTTAGCTGGAATAATGAGCGAATTGCTTTGTCGGCAATACTAGCTGAGCTCGCAAAAATTGGCTATGGTGCTGTCCCGTTTGACCCTAACCTAGCTGAAGGCGCTTTAGCTAAGAGACACCGCAGTTTGTTATATCGGATGGCATTTGCTGGATTCGCCATGATGAATATGATGTGGATATCAATAGCCCTATACAGCGGTGCGAGTGATGGTGAATTCAAAACATGGTTTTATTGGATAGGTTTGATCATAGCCACACCAACCTTACTTTATTCTGGTTATCCCTTTCTTAAAAGTGCGCTCACTGGCCTTAAGCAACGCCATTTAACGATGGATTTACCTATTGCGATAGGGGCTACTTCGACCTATTTCTATTCGACCTATGTGACCGTCTATGGCATCGAAAACGGCCATGTTTATTTTGATACAGTAGTTAATTTTTTATTCGTGATTCTGGTAGGCCGCTATTTAGAAGCTATTTTCAAAAAACAGGCAGTATCCGCTACAACACGAATGCTTGAATTACAACCAAAGCTAGCTACGCTAGTCACGGAAGACACTACCAGGGTTGTACCCATTCGAACTGTGCAAGTAGGCGATACCGTGCTCGTCAGGCCTGGACAGAAAATACCGGTTGATGGCGTTATTATCAGTGGTAAAAGTGCTGTGAACGAATCATTATTGACTGGTGAGTCTCTGCCTATTTTCAAACAAACGGGTGATTATGTTGTTGCTGGCAGCCTTAATGGTGAGGGGGCATTCCATGTGCAAGTTGATAAAGTTCTCAGACACACAGCTCTAGCGAAAATAGTCGCTATGATGGATGATGCTCAAGCATCAAAGGCACCGATTCAAACATTAGCAGATAAAATCGTCCCTTGGTTCGTGCTCATTACGCTGACATTAGCTACCCTAACATTTGTCTATTGGGTTCAATTTGATTTCGAAACAGCATTACTCGCAGCTACATCCGTATTGGTTGTGACATGTCCTTGTGCCTTTGGACTAGCAACACCTATGGCTGTTGCAGTGGCAACAGGTGTGGGTGCCACGCAAGGCATCCTAGTCAAAAGAGGAGAGGTGCTTGAGCGATTGTCAAAAGTGACTGCCTATGTATTTGATAAAACAGGTACATTAACTGATGGTGACTTGACGGTAGTTGGAGTCACTAGTTTTAATGATTTATCTGAGCATCAGGTG
>DRHY01000026.1 GCA_011052985.1 Methylophaga thalassica | reverse complement strand
GTCCATGGGCTACCACTAAACCCGATTAATGGTACTTTGCCATTAATCTCACGTCGTGTAAGACGAATGGCATCCATTACATAACCTAAGGAATCCTCCATATCGGGCACAGCTAAATTTTTTACATCAGCAGCAGAGCGAATAGTCGATGTGAATTTAGGACCTTCGCCTGCAACAAAGTGAAGGCCTAAGCCCATTGCATCAGGTATGGTCAAAATATCAGAGAATATTATGGCTGCATCTAAATCAAAACGACGTAATGGCTGCAGTGTTACCTCACAAGCTAGGTCTGGCGTACTACAGAGTGTCATAAAGTTACCGGCTTTTTCTCGAACTTGTCGATACTCTGGGAGATATCGACCCGCCTGTCTCATCACCCAAACAGGTGTTTTATCGACTGGTTGCTTCAATAAAGCTCTTAAGTACCGATCATTTTGTAAACTCACTATTTCTCTCCAGATGACTCTTTAGTATTTTTATCAATACAAAAAAGGCTTAATCATCAAGGAAAAAAGTTCCTTTCTGAAAAAGCCTTTCTCTGTAATTAATGATGTATCTAGTTACACTTTTAGATAATCAAGAATACCTTCTGCTGCTTGACGACCTTCATAAACAGCGGTAACAACAAGATCCGAACCACGAACCATGTCGCCACCAGCGAATATTTTAGGATTCGTTGTTTGATGTTTATAACCGCCATCTTCAGGTGCTAGAACACGACCACCTTCATCGATATTAATGTTAAATTTCTCGAACCATGGCGCAGGACTTGGGCGGAAACCAAAGGCCACGACAACAGCATCTGCAGGGATGATTTCTTCACTACCTGCGACAGGCTCTGGACGACGACGTCCACGTTCATCGGGCTCACCTAAGGCGGTTGTAACAACCTTAACACCCTCAACTTTGCCATTACCGACAATTTCAATTGGCTGCCTATTCCAAAGGAATTGAACGCCCTCTTCACGTGCATTGGTTACTTCACGACGTGAGCCTGGCATATTTTCTTCGTCACGACGATACGCACAGGTGACACTTTCAGCATTTTGTCTGATCGATGTGCGGTTACAGTCCATTGCTGTATCACCACCACCCAGTACGACTACTTTTTTACCTTCCATCGATACATAATCTTCAACATCAATATCTAGCAGATGCTTATTATTAGCAACAAGGAATGGAAGTGCTTCATAAACACCAAGTAAATCTTCTCCAGGGAAGCCGCCCTTCATGTAGGTATATGTGCCCATTCCAAGGAATACAGCATCGTATTCATCGATTAAGGTTTGGAATTCAATGTCTTTGCCTACTTCAGTATTCAGCCTAAATTCAACGCCCATGCCTTCTAATACTTCACGCCGGCGTTTAACCACGCTTTTCTCTAGTTTGAACTCAGGTATACCAAATGTTAACAATCCCCCCACTTCTGGATAGCGATCAAACACAATTGGTTTTACACCATTACGGATAAGGACATCAGCAGCGCCTAAACCGGCAGGTCCAGCACCGATAACAGCCACACGCTTTCCAGTATCAACGACATTGGACAAATCTGGACGCCATCCTTGATCTAATGCCGTGTCGGTAATGTATTTTTCTACCGAGCCAATCGTTACCGCCCCAAAACCATCATTTAGCGTACATGCACCTTCACACAATCTATCTTGTGGACAGACTCGACCACAAATTTCTGGCAGTGTATTCGTTGCATGCGATAACTCAGCAGCTTCTTCCAAATTGCCCTCACTGACGAGTTTTAACCAGTTTGGAATGTAATTATGTACAGGACATTTCCATTCACAGTAGGGATTACCACACTCTAGACAACGATCTGACTGTTCTGCAGACGAGTCTTTATCAAACTCGCCATAGATTTCACCGAATTGTTTGATACGTGTTTCCGCATCGAGTTTTTTGGGATCAACACGACCCACATCTAAAAATTGAAATGTATTTTTTGCCATGATTATTATCTGACCTTATGCGGCTTTGGTAGCGAGTTTCAGCAAGCCATCTAAAGCTGCTGCTTTGGGTTTAACCAACCAGAATTCTCTGACTCGTTGCTCAAAGGCATCAAGTAATTGGTGACCCCATACACTTCCTGTTTCACGCACATGATCTTCAATCATGCCTTTCAGGAAGAGAGCTATTTCTGACATTTCTGCACTGTCGATGCGAACTAATTCAACCAATTCTTTGTTGTAGCGTTCAGCAAAGGTATTGTCTGAATCTAGCACAAAAGCAAGTCCACCCGTCATACCAGCACCGAAGTTAAGACCTGTTTCTCCTAGTACAGCAACGACACCACCTGTCATGTATTCACAACCATGGTCGCCAATACCTTCAACAATAGTCGTCGCACCAGAGTTACGTACAGCAAAACGTTCACCAGCTTTACCAGCAGCATACAGCTGCCCACCAGTTGCGCCATATAAGCACGTATTACCCATAATGCTAGCTTCTTGCGTCTCGAATTCACTTTCAGGAGATGGGTAAATCACTAATTTACCATCGGCCATGCCTTTACCAACATAATCGTTAGCATCACCTTCAAGGTACATTTCAAGACCACCGGCATTGAACACGCCAAAGCTTTGACCAGCTGAGCCTGTTAACTTCAGTTTGATAGGCGTATCTGCCATGCCGTAATTGCCGTGAACTTTTGCAATTTCACCTGATAGTCGTGCCCCAAGAGAACGGTTGATATTACGGACGTGGTAACTAAATTCACCGCCCGTTTTATTAACGATAGTTTCTTTGATATCAAGAACCATCTGTTCAGCCAACTCACCTTTGTCGTAAGGCTCATTTTTAGGCTCTTGGCAGAACTGAGGTTTGTCTGCTGATACACCCGCATCTGATAGCAGTGGCATTAGATTCAAGCTATTTTGCTTGCTCGTTTCGCCTGGCAATATTTCCAACAGATCTGTACGCCCAATCAGGTCTTGTAAACTGACAACACCTAACTTAGCCAACCATTCTTGGGTTTCACGTGCAACAAATTGAAAATAGTTCATCACCATTTGTGGCAACCCAATGAAGTGTTGACTGCGCAGTTTCTCATTTTGAGTTGCGACACCGGTTGCACAGTTATTCAAGTGACAAATACGTAAGTATTTACAACCTAAGGCAACCATTGGTCCTGTACCAAAGCCGAAGCTTTCTGCACCTAAGATCGCCGCTTTAATTACATCTAGACCGGTTTTTAAACCGCCATCTGTTTGCAGGCGAACTTTGTCACGTAAATCGTTAGCACGAAGTGTTTGATGAGCTTCACTTAACCCTAATTCCCACGGACCACCAGCATATTTCACAGAGGTCAATGGACTTGCACCTGTTCCACCGTCGTAGCCAGAGATGGTAATAAGATCTGCATAGGCTTTAGCAACACCCGCAGCAACGGTACCTACACCAGCTTGTGACACAAGCTTGACTGAAACCAATGCATCTGGATTAACTTGTTTAAGGTCAAATATCAGCTGCGCTAAATCTTCAATCGAGTAAATGTCATGATGAGGAGGGGGCGAAATCAAAGTCACACCAGGAACCGAATGACGCAGTGTCGCGATCATTTGATTCACTTTACCACCAGGTAACTGTCCACCTTCACCAGGCTTAGCACCTTGAGCCACTTTAATCTGCAAGACTTCAGCATTCACTAAATAATGCGGTGTCACACCAAAGCGGCCAGAGGCAATCTGTTTGATTTTTGATACACGCTCATTACCAAAACGAGCAGGATCTTCACCACCTTCACCAGAATTGGAACGTCCACCCAAGCGATTCATTGCCACAGCTAATGCTTCATGAGCTTCTGGTGATAGAGCACCCAAAGACATGCCCGCGCTGTCAAAACGTTTCAGAATTTTACCAAGATCTTCAACCTGTTCTAACTCAAGTGGCTTATCGCTTAACTTCACTTGCATCAAGTCACGCAGAACCATTGGCGAACGGCCATTAACTAATTCAGCATAGGCTTTATAGTCATCGTATTTTCCGCCTTGAACGGCTTTCTGCAGCGTGGCAATTACATCTGGATTGTATGCATGATATTCACCACCATGGACGAATTTTAACAGACCACCTTGAATACGTTTTTTACGTTTATTCCAAGCATGATCAGCCAGTTTTTGGTCATCTGTTTGTAAATCAGCAAATGTTGCACCACTGATGCGACTAGTTGTAGCTGTAAAAC
Organism: Methylophaga thalassica; assembly: GCA_011052985.1. Taxonomy (GTDB): domain Bacteria; phylum Pseudomonadota; class Gammaproteobacteria; order Nitrosococcales; family Methylophagaceae; genus Methylophaga; species Methylophaga aminisulfidivorans_A. The sequence continues at coordinate 15,619 of DRHY01000026.1, read as the reverse complement.
ATTTATCAACGATACTGTCGTTTAGACCAACAATTTCAAACAGCTGAGCGCCACGGTAGCTCGCAATGGTAGAAATCCCCATTTTTGAGATAATTTTGAACAGTCCTTTATTAATGCCTTTACGATAGTTACGACATAATTCAGCACGATCACGATCTTTAATTTCTTTGCTATGAATCATGTCATTAAGGCATGCGTAGGCTAAGTACGGATAAATAGCTGTCGCACCGTAACCTAGCAAAGTGGCAAAGTGATGAGAATCTCTTGCCGTCGCTGTTTCCACAACAACATTGGCATCACAACGCAAACCAGCTTCGATTAAACGCTGATGCACCGCACCTGTTGCTAGTAAAGCATGGATAGGTAAGGTGTTGTCACTAATATCACGGTCACTCAGTACAACAACGACTTTGCCAGACGCGACTGCTTTAATAGCCTTATCGCACAAGGCATCGACAGCAGCCTCTAAACCAATCGCTGGATCATAATTCATCGAAATGGTGACAGATTGATATTCAGCATTGTCTTTGCCCATGGCAAGTAACTTCTGCATTTGACTCTCAGCTAATACTGGAGAGTCAACAACAACTCGCTGAGCGTGATCCTCACCTTCCTCGAACATATTACGTTCTTCACCGAAACAGGTTTCCAGTGACATAACAATGTTTTCACGAAGTGGATCTATCGGTGGGTTAGTGACTTGAGCAAATTGCTGACGGAAATAGTCGTAAACAGACCTTACTTTCGAAGACAACACAGGGAATGGCGTGTCATCACCCATGGATCCAACGGCTTCCTGCCCTGCTTCACCTAAAACACGAACGACCTGATCACGCTCTTCAAAACTAATATTGAAGAGTTTCTCATAAACTTCATATTCATCACCCTCTAGTGGCGTTGAAGTCACTTCGTCATCATCAGCTACCGTTAAACGCTGCAAGTTATCTTGCAACCATTGACGATATGGTTGTGCTGTTTTGAGCATATTATCGATATCTTCAGGCATCATCAGCTCACCTGTTTGGGTATCGATGGCTAACATTTGACCTGGTTTCAAGCGACCTTTAGCAACAACATCTTCAGGCTGGTACTTATAGACACCCACTTCAGAAGCAAGCGTAATATGACGATCTTTTGTGATGATATAGCGGGCTGGACGAAGACCATTTCTATCAAGGGTACATGCGGCATAGCGACCATTTGTCATGACTACCCCAGCAGGACCATCCCATGGCTCCATGTGCATTGAGTTGTAATCATAGAATGCTTTAAGGTCAGCATCCATCGTTGGGTCATTTTGCCATGCTGGTGGAATAATCAGCCGCATGGCGCGGAATAAACTCACGCCACCAGCTAACAGTGCTTCCAACATATTATCCATGCTAGATGAATCAGATCCGGATGTGCCGACGAGGGGACGAATGTCATCCATATTTTCGATCAATGACGTAGCAAACTTGGCACCACGAGCTAACGCCCAGTTACGATTACCTTGAACAGTATTAATTTCGCCGTTATGAGCCAAGAAGCGGAAAGGTTGAGCTAAACGCCACTGCGGCCAAGTATTGGTTGAGAAACGTTGATGGAAAACAGCGATAGATGTTTCCATTCGTTTGTCATTCAAGTCTTTATAAAATACCGGTAAGTAAGACGGCATTACCAAGCCTTTGTAGGACACAACATGTGACGAGAGGCTAGTGATGTAGAAGTCGCTATCTGTAGTTACGGCTTTTTCCGCCAGACGTCTTGCAATGTATAGGTTGCGCTCGAAGTCTTGTTCTGACATGCCATTTGGCGCATTAACAAACACGTGGCGCATGACAGGTAGAGACTCCAGTGCTTGTGCACCACAGGCAGCTTGTGCATCGACAGGCACATCACGCCAACCGACAAGCTCTAACCCTTGTTTTACAATCCCTTTTTCAACCGCATCTTGCGCAGTTTTTGCTTTTGCTTCATCTGTTGATAAAAACACCATGCCGACAGCATAGTGTGATGAAAGCTGGTATCCATGCTCAGCAGCAATTGCCTTAAAGAAGCCATCAGGTTTTTTGAGTAATAAACCGCACCCATCACCTGTTTTACCATCAGCACCTATCGCACCACGATGCGTCAGATTACCTAAGGCTTCTACAGCGGTCTCGATTAACCAATGACTCGCCTTATCGTCCATTTGGGCAATAAGACCAAATCCACAGTTATCTTTTTCAAATTGCGGCCGGTAAAGACCTTGATTTGTTTCTGTTGGCTGACTCACGTCGCATACCTTCATGTTTAATTAGTGCCGTCATTGCTCTGCCTTCGGATGAACCGAGGATCTTCGAAAAATATCGAGGAGCACTGACAAAATACGGCAGAAAGGATCATCTATTATAACGATGGAAACCCCGCCATTCAATTATTACGACATCTGCATTGATAAAAAAACTGCGTTAAATTTTCCTATTTTCAATAAAATAGCTAAAATATACGGTTTTTCGATAAGAACAACGGAACGATCATGGAAAAACCAGTAATCGGTGTCGTTATGGGCAGCAGTAGTGACTGGCCCGTCATGCAAAAAGCGGTTGAACAATTGGAAGCCTTTGGTATCAACTATGAAGCCAAAGTTGTATCTGCTCACCGTACGCCAGACATTTTGACTAGTTACGCCGAATCCGCGAAACAGCGCGGACTTGCCTGTATCATTGCGGGTGCTGGTGGCGCAGCCCATCTACCCGGTATGCTGGCTGCTAGTACAACGATTCCGGTACTAGGTGTCCCCGTTCCCTCTAAGTACCTCAGAGGCGAAGACTCTCTGCTGTCCATCGTGCAAATGCCAAAAGGCATTCCTGTTGCTACTTTTGCAATTGGTGAAGCAGGCGCCGCCAATGCCGCCTTGTTTGCCATTGCACAACTTGCCATTCATGATAAAGACCTCGCCGATAAACTTGAGGCATTTAGGCAAAAACAGCATCAAGCCGTACTGAATATGACACTTCCACCGCAGTAGCATTTTATTGCAGTACAGACAACACTCATTATATACGAGCTTGCTGATGTGTCTAATACAGAAAGATGCATATTAAACAGGTTTCAATCGCAAAAATCATTTGAGGTCAAAGATGAATAACCCAATCTTACCCGGTTCTACATTAGGTATGCTCGGTGGAGGTCAGTTAGGCAAAATGTTCGTAACCGCTGCTCAAACGATGGGTTATAAAGTCATCGTACTTGAGCCTGATGCTAAAAGTCCTGCTGGCGTTATTGCAGAGCAACATATCTGTGCCGCCTATGATGACAAAGATGCTTTACAACTGTTAGCCGATCAGTGTGATGCCATCACAACAGAGTTTGAAAATATTCCATCGGAAACCTTAGCCTTTCTAGAGAAACTAACCATTGTTCATCCCTCATCAACGGCATTGGCCTCAACTCAAAACCGTAATGTAGAGAAAGCGTTTATTTCCTCACTAGGTATAGCAACCGCTCCGTATGCAAAAATCACCAACAAGGATGATATTGCAACTGTTGAACAAAAAATAACGTTCCCAGCCATTCTGAAAGTGGCTACCTTTGGTTATGACGGCAAAGGACAGTTTCCCTGTGAATCTATCACTGATGTCTACTCAGCTTTCGATTCATTGGGAGAGAAAGAATGCGTATTGGAACAAAAAATACGCTTAGCAAAAGAGGTTTCCGTCGTGTTAGCTCGCAGTCAATCAGGTGATGTAACACCTTTTCCTGTGGCCGAAAATGTACATATCAACGGCATTTTACATTCCACGTCTGTACCAACATCTATCAGCAACACACTGTCCGAGCTTGCAGTTCAACAAGCTCATAAAATAGCGGCTGGTTTAGATTATGTAGGTACAATGGCAGTCGAATTCTTCATTTCTGAAGAAGGCGAAGTTATTGCCAATGAAATTGCGCCCAGACCACATAACTCTGGCCACTACACGCTTGATGCATGCCATACATCTCAATTTGAACAACAGGTCAGAATGTTGTGCGATTTAAGTGCAGGTAACACTTCCCTTATTTCACCTGTGGTGATGATCAATCTACTCGGAGATGTTTGGGGCAAAACTGTTCCGAACTGGCAAGAAGTCTTATCTAATCCAAATATTAAGCTACATTTATACGGCAAACATGAAGCTAGGAAAGGTCGTAAGATGGGTCACTACAATGTGCTTGCCGAGTCAGTGAGTCAGGCAATGACTGAGGCTGAACAGACATTTTCAAAACTCAAGGCCGACTGAGCTCAAATAACCAATGTCAAATACTGAAAACCATATTAGTATTACTTACTGCACACAATGCCGCTGGTTATTGAGAGCTTCATGGATGTCTCAAGAGTTGCTAACAACCTTTGATGAAGAGATAACCTCATTGACCTTGATACCGGGTAGTGGTGGTATTTTTGAAGTCAACGCTAATTCACAATTAGTTTGGTCCAGAAAAGAACAAGGTCGTTTTCCTGATATCACCGAACTGAAACAAAAAGTGCGAGATGTGATTTCTCCGGATCGCCATCTAGGCCATGTAGACAAGCGCAAGACTTAATAACAGCACGCCATATGGGGGATTCGCGATGACCAACTCACTCAAAACGCACTTGCAAACAATACTTGTTTTACTAGCGTGTTTACTAAGTTCAGCATGTGACAAAAGCCCATCCAATGAGAGCAAGCAGCAAGCTGAAGAATCAAAATCATCCGATATCATAGAACTGAACAATGCGAATGTTAAGGCATTCTCTGAGCAGATATCCCAGCACTATCTTGAACTACAAGCAGCCTTATTAGACAGTTTTTACGCTGCCAGAGAAGCGGATAATAGCTATGAGTTTATTCAATTCAGGAATCGGTATTGGACAGATGAGTACATCAAGCTTAAAAATAAGTATACGGCGGCATTCAACAAAAATAAGGCGTTTTTAGCGGATCATCCTTCAGCTCAACTCTATGCTATTTTTGAAAACCTTATCTATATTGGCTTGGATTTAAAAAATGGTTTTCTTGATGCTAATGAAGAGCAAATGCAATCTGCTATTGATGCGGCAGAACGAGATAAGCAAAAAGTCCTTCAAATCATGAAGGACATTCGCTAAATGTACCGCTCTTTTAGCTAAAAAACTATTCTTCTTTTTCTACCTTTTCACTATAACCACAGTCTTTTTGTGGACAAACTTTTTCAGTACCACGACTTTTTGTCGTTTTAATCGTCAAGATGGGCCACTGACATTGCGGGCAGGCTTCTTTGAGTGGCTCATTCCATAGTGCATAATCGCAGCTTGGATACTCAGAGCAAGAATAAAAAATCTTACCTCGGCGAGATTTACGTGTAAGAATCTCTCCTTTCTTACACTGAGGGCATTCAACACCTGTGTTTTCCGGCTGTTCTAAGGATTCGATATGTTTACATTTTGGATAACTAGAACAACCGATAAATTTGCCATATCGTCCCGTTCTTACCCAAAGATCTGATTCGCATTTTGGACATTTTCTGCCCTCGACCACTTCAGGTTCGTTATTGGATGTTTCTTCACCATCAATATTTCGTGTGTAATCACATTCTGGATAAGCGGTACAACCAATAAACCGGCCACTTCGCCCTAGTCGACTAGACAGTTTTTTACCACACTTAGGACAATCTTCATCGAGTAACTCTTGCGTAACGTCACTTCGTTGTACTTCTTTATCTTTGGTTTCTACCTGCTCTTTAAATGGTCCCCAGAATTTTCTCAATAAGGGAACCCATTCTTCTTCACCACGAGCGACGGCATCTAACTCATCTTCAAGTTCAGCCGTAAAATTATAATCAACGTATTTAGTAAAGTGCTGCACTAAAAACTTACCAACAACACGGCCCACATCTGTTGGATGGAATCGTTTAGTAACTAACTCAACATATTCACGTTGTATAAGTGTGGAGATGATACTCGCATAAGTGGAAGGACGACCGATATCATGCTCTTCTAGACTTCTTACCAAGCTCGCTTCACTAAACCTAGGTGGTGGCTCAGTAAAATGCTGTTCAGGTCTGATCGCTTTTAAATCGACGATTTCACCGACTTCCATAGCGGGTAATAGGTTTTCATCTTTATCTGTTTTAGCTGAATCATCTTTACCTTCAAGGTAAACACTCATAAAGCCGGGGTTAACAACCGTTGAACCATTTGCACGGAACGTATTGCCTTTGCCACAGCCTAAATCTACAGCCACGGTGTTTAGTGAGGCATGCACCATCTGACTGGCCATGGTTCTCTGCCAAATAAGGGTGTACAACTTCAACTGATCAACAGAGAGGTATGACTTCATTTCTTCAGGCGTACGCAAGACAGACGTAGGACGGATGGCCTCATGCGCCTCTTGGGCATTTTTTGATTTGGTTTTGTACTCCTGAGGTTTACTTGGCACCATTTTTTGGCCGTATTTCTCAGCAATAAAGCCTCGAATTTCCTCAACAGCTTCATTGGCCAACGACACCGAGTCCGTACGCATATAGGTAATCAAACCTACCGCACCTTCACCCGTATCAACACCCTCATACAACTGCTGTGCAACACTCATAGTACGTTGAGCACCAAAGCCAATTTTTCGTGAGGCTTCCTGCTGCAACGTTGAAGTGGTAAAGGGGGCAGCAGGATTACGTTTTCGTTGTTTTTTCTCAACATTAGTAACCAACAATTTGCCGTCAGCCGCTATGTTTAACGTCGCCACTACATCAGCAGACTGCTCTGCATTGGTTACGGTGAACTGGCTAAGTTTATTACCTTCATAATGAGTCAGTTTGGCTTGAAAAGCTTTATCTTCAATCGCTGCATCAGCCTCAATACTCCAATACTCTTTTGCTTCAAAAGCTTCGATTTCAAGCTCACGCTCAACAATCATCCTCAAAGCTGGGCTTTGTACACGCCCGGCTGATAAGCCACGACGTACTTTTTTCCATAACAGAGGAGATAGAGTGAATCCGACAAGGTAATCTAGAGCACGACGGGCTTGCTGAGCATTGACCAAATCCATGGATAATTCGCGTGGATTGGCAACAGCATCGTTAACTGCTTGTTTGGTGATTTCGTGAAAGACTACTCGGTGCGTGTCTTTATCCTTCAGTGCTCCGCGTTTTTTTAATAATTCGAATAGATGCCATGATATTGCTTCTCCCTCTCTATCAGGGTCAGTCGCAAGATAGAGTGAATCAGCTTTTTTCATCGCTTTAACAATGGCATCAACGTGCTTACTGTTGCGGTCAATCACCTGATATTTCATGGCAAAGTCTTTCGCCGTATCAACCGCACCCTCTTTTGGCAGTAAATCACGCACATGCCCATAAGAAGCTAAGACTTCTACATCTTTACCAAGATACTTTTTGATAGTTTTCGCCTTTGCAGGCGACTCAACGATGACTAATTTTTTTCCCATGATCCCCAATACCAAAAAACCTGAGCAAATACGACAAAACCCGTCGTAACGGGTTTTGAACTTTTACTATCTATATCGTAAAAAATTAGTGAACAACAGCTTCCATATCATCAAACACTAAGTCTTCCATCCATGCAAAGGCTACTTCTCTGCCTGGTTGATAAAATAAAACCATCAACACAACCCATTTGAGTTGGTCCAAATCTATTTCATCTGTATCCAACGCCATGACACGCTCAATAACAACCTCACGCGTCTCTACATCCAACACCCCTACCTGCTCTAAGAAAAGCAAATAACCGCGGCATTCCATATCTAAGCGTTCTAATTCAACATCGGCAAATACGCGCATTGTTGCTTGGCGTTGTATTGCTGGTTCTGCGATAACCGTCATGTTATCTAACCATTCCAATGCTTTGTGAATTTCTAATTCCTGAAAACCAACGCTTTCGAGCTCATGCTCCAAGACATCGTTATCTGGTTTTTGACTTTCATCAGTATCGATATAGTTTTCGAACAGATACAACAAGACATCAATCACATTTTCTTTCATTTGACTCTCTTTGTATAAGCTAGTTCAGGAACCCGTTCGAACATATCGCCCGCCCGGTAAGGATTCAACCTCACTCTCTAACTCAAGTAATAACAGCATGGATGAAACGGCATCAGCCGTCAATCCAGTATTTTCAATCAGTGTATCAATAGGTACAGGATCAAATCCAAGATGTTCAAACAGAATCTGGTAATCACTGTCTTTTTCATGTGAAGGATAGACGGCATCATCTAATTGCTCAGATGCGTTACTTACCCCTGCTAATGCGCCTAATTCTTCAATGATATCTTCAGCCGTCTCGACTAATTTTGCTCCCTCTCTGATAAGTTGATGACAACCTCTAGAAAGCGGGTTGTGAATTGACCCTGGTATAGCGAACACCTCTCTAGACTGTTCCATCGCCATTCGAGCTGTAATCAATGAACCACTCTTTAAGGCAGCTTCCACAATCAGCGTGCCCAAGGACATACCACTTATAATACGATTTCTTCTTGGGAAGAATTCTGGTCTGGGTGATGTACCTAAGGGAAATTCAGAGACGATGGCGCCATTGGCCACAATATCGTGAGCCAATTGTCGATGCTGAGCAGGATAAACTCTATCCAAGCCAGTACCTACAACAGCAATTGTTTTGCCACCGCTCAGCGCTCCTTGATGTGCGGCGCCATCAATGCCCATTGCTAAACCACTAGTGATAGTTAAACCGCCTTGAGCTAGATACTCTGCAAAAGCATAAGCGGTTTTTCTTCCTGATGCAGTTGGGTTACGACTACCCACAATGGCAAGCTGCCATTTTGATAACAATGCTACATCCCCCTGAACATACAACAGACAAGGAGGATCGCTAATTTCCTTTAGAAGGCTCGGATAACGTTGGTCATGGATAGTGATAATATGACGTTGGTCATCTGCTTCTAACCAAGCAATATCCTTATCAACGGCAGACCAGTCGGGTTGTTTAATCGCAGCGATTATTTTATCACTGATACCAGTTAACTGATTTGGACGGGTAATTATCTCTTCTGGTGTACCAAACCTCGCCAATAGTTTCTGATACGTTGCTGGACCTACCCCAGAGATACGCTGTAACGCAATCCAATAAGCCAGAGACTGTCTATTCTCCACCATAAGTAGTTATTTTTGGTGTCTTTTATTATTGGGCGCTTTCGACCTTATCTAAGACATGCATTGCTCTTGTTGCTTTCATTACAATCGCATAACTCACTTTGTCATAAAGTTTAAATACCATCGCTTCACCAGCATGTTCATCCAGTAAGGTCACAGTATCGTTACGGTCTTCTGTGACTTCATCATTAATTGTTTCACCCGCCTTATAGACCGATAAAACATGACCAGCCTCCAAGCCATCACGCAGTCCACGATTTAGTACAATCACCTGAAACTGACCAATTTGAGAGACGCCATCAAAAACCGAAATTATACGACCTGAAATCGTTGACTCAGGCGATCGTGGTATGAAGTTAAACTCAAACTCTTGGTTTTCGACAGGTAATAAACGATCACCAATCAACACCTCTTTATTAGTTCTTTGCAGGCCAACCTTTGCAGGTGTGCCATCAGTAAGACGCTGAGCATCACCTATATGAATGGCCTCATAGCCTAGTATTTCTCCTGTGTCTGGATCCTTATAGACGTCTCCTTGGCGAAACACACTGAAATCCTCATCTTCTGATGTCAACCCTTTGGCGTAGACAAAGTCACCCGATCCAGATATGAGTCGCTCATCAGCACTGGCAACAACATAAGGGGCTTTATCCATTACTTCCTCACCTACAACACGAGGTTTAGATAAAAAAGGACCTAATGCTGATAGAGGAATAGTTGAGATTGCTTTGTCCAGCACAATTTCACGAACTTCTGGCGACAATTTGACCAATCGTTTGCCACGATTGAGCTCAATCACTGGCTGACCATTTTTGTAAACAAGGCTGAGTTGATCGCCAGGATATATTAAATGAGGATTTTCAATTTGCGGGTTCACTTGCCAGATATCAGGCCAATGCCATGGATATTTGAGGAACATCGCTGAAATATCCCATAATGTATCCCCTTTTTTGACCGTGTATTTATCCGGGTGTTCTGTGTTTAACTCAACCGCTTTCGCTACTAGCGAGATGCTCAAAAATAAGAAGAACAAACCGGTAACTATACGTTTTATCATTGAATCATCCTCGTGGATATTTAGGCTGCCTCATCCTGTTGTAGGCAACAATTTATGACAGTGTGTAATAAGCCAGAATACATATCAAGTCTCTATTCCGCTCAGTACGTGCTTTCCCCGCCTATTAGGTATTCACTCATCAGCTTTGTCACTACGAACTTGTCAAAAAAGAATCGGTCTTTTAGGTAGCATAATGGATAAACACTACATCATTTTATATCAGCCACACAGTCAATACTGTTAATTGGAGCAGCTTATGAAAACCATGCTATTCATATTATTCACACTCAGTAGCCTTTTATCTTTAAATGCGTTAGCTGATGGCGATATACAGGCTGGAAAAGCAAAAGCAGCGGTTTGTTTTGCCTGCCACGGTCAAAATGGTAAAGCCTTGATGCCGACCTACCCGAATCTTGCAGGTCAAAATAAAGCCTACCTTGTTTCCTCACTGAAAGCCTACCGAAGTAAAGAACGAAGAGGCGGACTATCATCACTAATGTATTCCCAAGCTGGCAGCCTATCTGATGATGACATCAATAACTTAGCTGCTTACTTTTCAAGCTTGACGCCACAATAATCCAACTTTCCAGACTAACTTATCTAAACACCTACTAATCATCGTATTTTCAATATGACAAGAGCAGACTACAATAGACCACCGTATCAAAAATTACTGCACAGACACTGGTAACCATTATGGCCATTTTGAACATTCTTCATTTCCCTGATCCCAAGCTTCGTAAGAAAGCGACCCCAATCAGCGAAGTAACCGACGAGATTCGGCAACTAGCTGATAACATGTTGGAGACTATGTATGAAGCGCCTGGCATTGGCTTAGCCGCTAATCAAGTTGATGTTCAAAAACGTATTATCGTTATTGATATCTCAGAAGATCGTTCTGAACCGTTTGTTTTGATTAATCCCGAGGTAATCAAAAAACAAGGTGAACGGGAATATGAAGAGGGCTGTCTTTCTGTACCTGAAGCATATGAATCCGTTATCAGGGCAGATACCATTAGAGTTAAAGCAATCAACCGTGAAGGTGAAGCAATGGAATTTGATGCTGAAGGGCTTCTTGCTACCTGTATTCAGCATGAAATTGACCATCTTGATGGAAAACTCTTTGTCGACTACCTCAGTAACCTAAAGCGCCAACGAATCAAAAAACGGTTAGAAAAACACCAGAAACAAAAACTTTAAGGATTGCGAATGCGCATCATCTTTGCCGGTACGCCGGATTTCGCTGCAGAAACGCTTAAGGCACTTTTAGACACCGAACATCAGATATGTGCAGTCTATACACAACCCGACCGCCCCTCTGGTCGAGGTCGAAAACTTACCGCAAGCCCAGTCAAACAATTAGCTGAGTCGCATAATATACCTATTGAGCAGCCCATTAACTTCAAGAGTGATGATGCCATCAATACACTCGCTAGTTATAAGGCTGATGTCATGGTGGTGGTAGCCTATGGCCTATTACTTCCTCAAGCCGTACTAGATTTACCTAAATTTGCCTGCATAAATATTCATGCGTCTCTTCTACCCAAATGGCGTGGAGCAGCGCCTATTCAGAGAGCAATTCTTGCAGGCGACACTGAGTCTGGTGTCTGTATTATGAAAATGGAAGCAGGCTTAGATACAGGGCCTATTTTGAGTGAATCTCGTTGCCTCATTGATGACAATGATACAGCGCAAACCCTCCATGATAAGCTAGCTGAAATTGGTGCTCGCGCCCTTCTCGATGATTTAAAAGACATTGAAAATAGATTGGCTCACGCCACACCTCAAGATGATAGCTTAAGTACCTACGCAAAAAAATTAGACAAGCAGGAGGCCATCATCGATTGGCAGCACTCGGCACAAGCCATACTGCATAAAATCAATGCCTTTAATCCTTGGCCTGTTGCACAAACCCGTTGGCAAGAGGAGAACATGCGAATCTGGCGGGCCCAAGCCTTGGCTGATACATCAAATGGACAACCTGGCGAGATAACCGCTGTGAGCAAAGACGGAATTGACGTCGCTACCGGTGACGGGACCATCCGCATCACTCAACTTCAACTACCGGGTAAACGCGCCATGTCAGTAGCTGACATGCTTAATGCAAAACACATTGTTACTGGCGAACATCTTGGCTAAAAATCGAACTATTACCTGCCCCAGAGCTAATGCAGCGCTCATTTTAAGTGAGGTGGTTACTCAGCACCGATCGTTAAACACAGCCTTAGCAAAGTATTTGCCTAATGTTGAAGAGAAGGATCGTGGTTTTTGCCAACAACTCTGCTACAGCAGCCTTCGCCATTACCCCAGCCTTTCTTTTCTTGGCAAACAGCTATTAAAAAAACCATTCAAAAATAAAGACAGTGATATTTATCAGCTTCTACTACTGGGGCTGTCGCAATTGCGTTTTCTGCATACACCCGACCACGCCGCCATATCCGAGACAGTTAATGCGAGTAAAAAGTTAAATAAGCCATGGGCGGGAGGCTTGATAAATGCCTGTCTCAGGGGATACTTAAGACAACAAGCTACTCTTGAGGAACAATTAAAAGCTGATATTGAAGCAAATACGGCTCATCCACACTGGTTGATCGATCAATACCAACATGACTGGCCAGACCAATGGTTAGCTATTGTTAATGCCAATAATCAGCAGCCACCGATGATGCTGCGTGTTAATCAACAAAAATCATCCACGGCTGGCTACTTAGAAAAACTTGAGGGCGCTGAAATTGCCTCAACTAAAATACCTATGACAGACCATGGACTGCTTTTAGATAAACCCAGAGACGTTTATGCTCTACCTGAGTTTGTGACCGGCTCAGTATCTGTGCAAGATGGCTCAGCTCAGTTAGCGGCTCAAATACTAGATGTAAAGCCCGGACAACGAATTCTCGATGCGTGTGCTGCTCCAGGCGGTAAGACTTGCCATATTCTGGAACTTGCACCAGAAAACAGCGTTGTGGCTATAGATATCTCAGCAGAGCGCCTCACGCAAATAGAACAAAATACTCAGCGACTCCAACTGAAAGCTGAGATGATAGCGGCAGATGCTGCTGACGTTGATCAATGGTGGGATGGGGAGTTGTTTGATCGTATTTTAATCGATGCGCCATGCACAGGTAGCGGCGTCATCCGCCGTCATCCAGATATAAAACTGCTTCGGCAACCAGATGATATAGCTTCCCTTGCAGCAAAACAGCAACAATTATTGGATAAATTATGGCCATTGCTCAAACCTGATGGCTTATTGGTTTACACTACCTGCTCGGTATTTAAACAAGAAAATGAGCTGCAAATTGAGGCATTCTTACAACGACATCCTATTGCAAAAGAGCTCAAGCTGTCATCACCTCCTGCTCGGGAGAGACCTTTTGGTTATCAACGCTTACCCGGCGATGACATTATGGACGGATTTTATTATGCCTGTCTTCAGCATAAGTAAACGCCTACTTCAGATAATTACCCTGTGGTTGCTTATGCAATCTACAGCCAATGCTGCCATTTTTAGTGTAAATAACCCAATCGTTTCTCGAATTGGAAACGGCTATGTTTTATCAGCACAAATTAGCTACCCACTCACCCCTCGAGTTATTGAAGCCTTACAAAATGGTGTACCGATTACTTTTTTCCAAGAACTAAAACTGATTGACGCCTTTCCTCTAATTGGTAATTTCTGGCAATGGGAAACCACCTTATGGGAACAAATCATTCGCTATCAACTTCGTTACCACGCATTGTCTGAACAGTATGTACTCGAGTCTTTAGATACCAAACACCAACAGAGCTTTCCAAGTCTGACTGGCGCATTAGCCGCTTTGGGCAAAATAAGCAAAATGCCCTTACCGCCTAAATTTACCTCATCAACTGAAGATTTATTATTAGAGATTAGGAGTGGATTAGATCTTAACGCTCTACCCACACCAATGCGGCCTGGAGCGCTGATATCAGATAAGTGGGATCTCACCAGCCCCTGGGTCAGAGCTGTATGGCAATAAATTTGATCAAACGCCTAAGCTCCGGTACTGCACCTTATTTATACTTAGCTTTACTACTACTTGTACTGGCTTATTTACTCAGCGCGGCCACACAAGACAGCTCAAAACTCAATGAGTTATTCATTGTCATTTTCTGTATTGGTATTGCCTGCCTATTACTCCTGATGGCGATACTCGCAAGAAGCCTTTATCGGCTTTATCGTGACTTCACAAATCGTAAAGCCGGCTCACGACTTACTGTTCGATTAGTGAGCTTATTTGTACTGCTAATTATGGTGGCAACATCCATTGTTTATGGCTTTTCAATTCATTTCTTACACAGAGGCATCAATAGCTGGTTTGATGTGAAAGTGGAACAGGCTCTGGATGATTCACTAGAACTGAGTCGGACCGCTTTTGGTATTAGAATGCGAACCCTTTTACGCCAAACTCGAATGATGGCAGGTGTATTAGGTGAATTACCCGACACACAGTTATCCCACAATTTACGCGATTTAACGCAACTAAGTGGGGCGCTGGAACTGAGTATTTGGGGTAGAGATGGGCAGCCCGTAGCATCAAGTATTGAGTCACCCACCATTATGGTGCCAGATAGACCTAATGATGCCATCATGCGACAACTGTTTGCTGGCGAAGATTACATCAGCCTTGATCCATCAGAAAATGACAAGCTACAGCTTCGCGCAGCGGTTAAAATCCCTCGAAAATCGGTGTTAGATGAAGAACGAATATTAAACGTTTTGTTTCCCGTCAATGACCATCTGAGTGAACTCGGCAAAACGGTGCAAGATGCTTATGCTGACTACAAAGAGCTAAGTTACCTTCGCCAACCGTTAATTACGATTTTCACCCTCACCTTGAGCTTAATTGTGTTTTTGACGATTCTGGTGTCTATCTGGTTTGCCGTCTGGATATCAAGACGTATTGTTGAACCGCTACAAGAGCTAGCCGCCGGAACTCAAGCCGTTGCTTCTGGCAATTACAATATGCAGTTAACGGCATCGGGTCATGACGAAATTGGCTTTTTGGTTCGCTCCTTTAACCAAATGACGCAACGACTCACCCATGCGCGTAATGCCTCAGACCGAAGCCATCGCTTATTGGAACAACAAACTAGCTATTTAACAACGGTTCTGGGAAGCTTATCCAGTGGCGTAGTCACGGTCGATAAACGACTGTATTTACACACGGCGAATAACGCCAGTAATCAGATTCTGGATGTGAACCTTCAACAGCGGCTGGAAACACCGTTATCAAAACTCGGCTTGATAAGCCGTAATATGAAAATATTTTGTGACATGATCGAAAAAAGCTCATCTAAAGGCATCGCCTGGGAACAGCAAGTTGATCTTCATAAACAAAATGGCAATCAAACACTGATATGTCACGGGACTTTATTACCCAATGACAGTGGCTGGGTAATCGTATTTGAAGATATTACCACCCTGCTCCAAGCACAGCGAAATGCAGCTTGGGG
>DRHY01000025.1 GCA_011052985.1 Methylophaga thalassica | reverse complement strand
CACAAAGCCCTGATGACAGTCATCAGGGCTTTGTGTGTATTTAAGGTGATTAGACTCCCAAACATCAACGTGCAACGCCTTTAAAAACCAAGCTCGCTACCGCTTTGATTTATCGATCGAGTCTGACCTTAATTCAGGTGCAAAAAAAAGGGCAAGTCCTTGCGGACTTGCCCTTTTTTGTAACCGAGAACGAGCTTATACAGCTACGATGTTCTCAGCTTGTGGTCCTTTTGCGCCCTGAGTTACAGTGAACTCAACTTTCTGGCCTTCTGCTAAGGTTTTGAATCCTGCGCTAGCAATAGCACTGAAATGGGCAAATACGTCTGCGCCAGACTCTTGTTCGATAAAACCGAAACCTTTTGCTTCGTTAAACCACTTTACTGTTCCATTAACTGTGTTTGACATAATAATTACCTGATTTTAAATATAAAAATGCCTCTAGAGGCGTGAATAGCGTGAAAAAGGGCTGGAATCTAGAAACTTCAGGACGAGGAATTACGAATAAAACAACGATATGGAGAGTATAAATAAGAGTCTTACTTTCGAGCTGGTACCTACAGTATAGAGTTTCACTAAGAATGTACAGATATTAATTTCGTATGGGCGAAATGAGTCATTACAGATCATCGATCTCGACCACCAGCAGAGAGGGTTTACTAAGCATAAGGATAAATTGGATAAGCTATCTCAGGCTATTGCCCTTCAAATTCCCTGCCACTTAACTATCTGATAAGCGTTCTTTGGTCTTAATTAAATGGTCATTAAGCGAATCAAGCAATGTTTTGAATTCCGTGGACTGCTCACCTAAAGTCGTACGATTGATAAACTCAGCAAGCATCTCATCTTTTTCAAGACATTTATCAAAGATAGCTTTTTTTGAATCATCAGATAGGAGCTGGGTAAGTTTACCTCTTAGCTCATCAATCCATTCTTTATCAGCATCTGGGGTAGCCGGTAATTCACCCAGTGATTTTACAGCCTGTTGGAAAGGTTCTATAAACCCTTCTCTTTCTTTAGCAATGTCAAACAGTGCATGCGTCATATTTTCTTGACTTAGCAGCTCAGCCATTGCCCGTTGGAAGTCAGCTGTTTCTATAATTAGTTTGAGCATCTCTTGGGCATCGGCTTGCATTTCAGTACGAATTATCGACATATCAAAGGGCTCCTGATGTTGAAGTTGGAAGGTCACCAACAATGGCATGGATGGCGTTAGGGATGACGTCAATCTCGACGGGTGTTTTTGTTTTGAATTCACCGTCGGCTTCCAGCGATTTTGCTTTTGAAGTTTGAATACTGAATTTATCAGATGATTTACGGACGATGTGGTTGGCCGAGTCTTGCGTACCGCTTCGTAAAATAGGCCCAAGCAGCAACAGCCTCCACCATGGTTTTGGCTTGATAAAAAACAAATTCAGTTGCCCTTCTAACAGCGTTGATCGTTCATCAACGATATTACCACCGCCATAATAGCGACCATTACCTACAGCTAGATGTATCACTTTGGTCGAGCAGTGCCAGCCATCCGCTTCAATGCGAACTCTAAAACTTTTATTTTGTTTTATCACACTTAAAAAGGCACCGAGATAGGCAAAAACACCAAAAAACTTTTTGCTATCAGAGGTGAGTTCTCGTGTGACATCAACGCCTAAACCTACGTGAGCGACATTAATAAAATAGTGCTCCTTATTAATCCGTCCTAGACTGATATGTTCTCGCTTACCATCAACGATGACTTGTGCTGCAGCTAATAGATCTTCTGGTACACCTAGAGAGCGAGCCAGATCATTCGCCGTACCCAATGGGAAGATGGCCAGTGAGTGTTGGCAACGATATAAGGTTTCCAAAGCTGAACTAATCGTGCCATCGCCACCACCGATGATAACGATGCCATTTTCTTGCTTGTACTCTTCAAGAAGTGACACTAGGTGTGATTCGCTTTCTGACTCACAGACTGATACCTCAATGCCCGAGTTTTTCAGCAATTGCACCGCTTCATCCAAGACGGCTGCTTGTCCATTTCGGCTGTGGGGATTAATAATTAATAACGCGTGTTGCAACTAGTTATTCCCTATTTAAGACAACGTCATTTCTCAATACGACGATAGATCGCTTCAAGAAAGCTATAAGCACCAAATGCAATTAAACCAACAGCAATAATCAGAATAAGCCAAGTACCAAACGGGTTCGTATTCAACCACTCAAACGCATCGGCAATGCCTTTCTTGTCACTGGTGCCAGCAACAAAGGCTGAGCTCAAGATAATCCAGCCAACAATACAAAAGACCACCCCGCGTGACATCAATCCAAACTGACAGATGAGAGTCATCCAGTGACGTTTCGATTCCGGAAAGTCCATATATTGCTTAAATCCGGCAGTAAAACCTTTAAATAAATGGGCAAGGCCGATACCTATAATCACCACCCCAATAAAACCAAATACCAGTGCCGTAAAATCAGACCCGAGATATTCCTTCAAGGTCGAAGAAGTAAATTGTCCTGATGCCTTATCTGCATCATTAAGCAATAGCGTGACTATCCAATAGCACAATACACTATGGGATATAGCACTGACTATTAAACCGCCTCGTATCGTTAATCCCTTATAAGAATGACCGTGATTATCAGCATCCTTGATCCCTTGAATCAACCGCCAAAGAATATAACCCACTAAGCTGACCACCAACACCAGTAATAATGTATCGCCATATGGCTGACTTTTAAGGCTGCGAATCGCCCCTTTGCTATCTGCTTCAGCGCCTCCTAAGCCTAGGACAGATAAACAAGCTAACGCCCCGATGGTGAGATATAAAATACCTCTAGCGGCATAGCCCATTCTTG
>DRHY01000024.1 GCA_011052985.1 Methylophaga thalassica | reverse complement strand
CACCAGCTTTATGTCCAAGTGAGTCATTGATATGTTTAAAATGGTCCAAATCGATAAAACAGACTGCCACACGTCCTTGATTTCGCTCGGCTTTGTGAAGAGCGTGTTCTAAACGATCATTGAAAACGCCTCTATTGGGAAGTCCCGTTAAGCTATCGATACTAGCAAGCTTTGTCAGCCTATCCTCATTTTCACGTTGAGCAGTGATATCTTCAAATAGCCAAATTGACCCATCTTCAGGTCCCTCTGCATCAATAGGTTTACCGGCAAGTGCACACCAGAAGCGTTCACCATTTTTCCGAACTAACTCCAATTCAGCTTCATAGCTATCTCCAACACTTATGTACTGGGCAGCATGCTCGCCAAATTGCTCAAATGCTGAGTCACTTGGATAAATAAACCGAGTTTTTTCGCCCTCAATCTCATCACGTTTGACTTGGAAGAGCTCCTCAAACTTTTTGTTTACCCTGATAATGTGCCGATTTTTAATGAAGGCGATACCAACCATTGCATTTTCAAGAATAGTATTGAGCTCAGCTGTCATTTGTTTTAACTGCTGATTAGTTTGCTTCCACTTGGTGATATCAGCAATAACACAGACCCACATAATCTCATTATTGCCATTATTAATTCGGTTCAATGACAACCAAAGTGAAAAATCAGTGCCATCATACCGTTGGCCTTCATATTCACCCTGTCCATCACCATTGAATTCAAGCTCATCCATGCTATCTATATGATAGTTTTCTGTATTTAGAAAATGAAAGAGATGCACACCTTCTAATTGTTGTTTCGACCCTCGAAGGATACTCTCGCCGGCAGAGTTAATATCAATAATCTCCCCCAGTTGATTCAAACTTAAAATGGCTTCTGGCACCCCATTTAATAATGCACTAAGTTGTTGTTTACCATGCTGCAATGTCACTTTTGCTTTGCTGTAGTCAGCTATGAGCTTTTGAGTTACTTCAGAAAAGTGATTAAAGTCACGTGCTAATAATGAAATTTCATTCTGACTATCAGTTATGGTCATACGTGTTTCAAAGCGACCTTCTGATAATGCTTTCATTGAATCTTTTATTGATGTTATTGGATGGGTGATTTTATTGAATAAGAGATAGGCAAAAATAAGAACACTCAGCATGATGACAATCAATAAGGTGACAATCTGCCACCAAGATCTGTCGGCATGTTGAGCATCATTGATCACTGACTGATAACTATCACGGTTAAGATCCTGACTAAGCTGATTTAAGCTGGTGCTTAACTGAGACATCTCTATTAAAGCCTGCTTTTTCTTCATCAATAGACGGTTTTGATTTTCATGAATACGTTTTTCAATAGCAAAAATACCATTGCTACCATCCATCAATATTCTTAATGCTTCAAGCTGGTTTTTAATCGAATCTAATGAGTTATTAACATAATCAAGTCGAAAAGACTCTGAGTGTAATCGCGCTACATTGGCTTCTGCCGATAAAAAAACGTCATCAAAGATCTGTTTCATGCTGACAAATGTTGCTAGATCATTCGTCTGTGGAAACAGTTTGTAGTTTAGTAATCTCAGTTCACTTATATCCTCAAGAATAGAAGTAAACTTTAAGATGACATTATTTAGTCCCTCTGAGTTTAAACGCTTATTCAGATCTTGAACTATATTAACCAACGATTGTGAGAGTTGCTCATAACTGGCTTGTTTGTCGATGACCTGAATGTCCAACTCGATTCGCTCTTGGCGGAGTGTGAATAAGTCTGAATCAAGCTCTATGTATGCAAGAAAAAGCTCATGCACATTCTTCAGCAGTAGTGTAGCACCCTCTTCTTCAGCAAAAAGCGTCGCTAACTGTTGCCAGTTGGACTCAAAATCCTGCTGAATGACACTTTTGTCTGCAAACTGAGATAACTCTGAAGTAGAAGATGCGTCTAGAAACTGTTGTTGTCGCTGAAATAATAATAACGCCGCTTGCGATAATTCACGTCGACTTTTTTCAATTGGAAGTAATTGTTCAGAAAATACTGATTGGGTTGTCGTCATCAAGTTATTAGCATAATGCGCCATCGTGCCCATTATCAGTACGGCAATGATTGTCATTGCAGCCCATGCTTGAAGGAGACGCTTGATACTCCAATTTTTAAACACTAAAGCACCTGCTAAATTTTGAATCGTCCATGATTCTTACCCTGAATGAAATCAAGATTTGTCCGATTTTTGTGTGTTCTTCTCATTTTCAGGTAATGATTTTTGTGGCTGGGAAGACTTGTCATCATCCATTAATATTCGATTTGCAGCACCATCCATATCATCATATTGGCCATTTCTTACAGCCCAGAAAAATACGGCAACACCAATTATTCCCAGTAACAACATACCGGGTAATAATCCATAAATAACGTTCATTCTGTATCCCTCACTCGATGACTCCTTAGAGCCTATTTTTCAACCAGCAACGCATCTCATTTTTTAAAATATCGTGCAATTCTTGATGCATTGCCAATGACTAATAATGAGCTTATTGGCATTGTTATAGCTGCAATCAATGGGTTAACCCAAGCTAACATAGCCAAAGGCACCATAATAACGTTATAAGTAATAGAAAGCACAATGTTCTGTCGTATTATACGCAATGTAGTTTTGGCCAACAAACTGGCCTCCAAGACTTTAGATAGATCCTGATGGGATATGACTACATCAGCACTTTCTATAGAAACATCAGTTCCAGAAGCCATCGCAATTCCAACATCAGCCTGGATAAGTGCAGGTGCATCATTCACCCCGTCACCAACCATAGCTACAACAGCGCCTTCTGACTGAATTGTTTTTATCGCTGCTGATTTCTCAGCCGGTAAGACTTCAGCAAATCGTTTTACATCACCCAGTGACCGAGTAACAGAATCCACAACAATTTGACGATCACCACTCAAGACCGTGATGTTATTACCAAGCTGCTTCAGTTGTAATACAACATCTACTGCTTCAGTACGGAGTTCATCAGATAGGCCTATGAAGGCTTCTATTTGTGTGTTTCTGGCCAAAAATACACAACTGATTCCCTTCTCTTCAGTCATTGAGACCTGCTCTAATTGAGAACTAGATAATGTAATGTCGTTTGCAGCTAACCATTCAGCGGTACCAAGTTTAATCTCATCACCATTGACAACAGCACTGACACCCTGCCCAGGAAACGCCTGGAAGTTCTGTAATGTGTAACGTTCGCAGTGGTAATGTTTGGCTTTATCCACTATTGCTGTGGCAATAATATGTTCTGAATATTGTTCAACAGAAGCAGCAAGAGATAACACCTGATGCTCAGATAAATCATTAAAACTAGTGACTCCAACTACCGTCAAGTCACCATCAGTTAATGTACCTGTTTTATCAAATACATAGGCAGTCACTTTTGACAATCGCTCAAGCACCTCTCCTCTTTTGACTAGGATGCCT
>DRHY01000023.1 GCA_011052985.1 Methylophaga thalassica | reverse complement strand
CTGTGCTAATTGTTTTTCCGTATCGTTCTTTGGGTCTACGGTAAGTAGCGCATACCTAGCTCTATTGGGAGTTCGCTTTTCCAAAGATTGATAAAGTCTCATGGTGTTTGGACAAGTTAATTGGCAGGTGGTGAATCCTGTTGTTAGAAACAGTGGTTTATCTGAGAAGCTTTGCCATGTCTTTTTTTCTCCATGTTGGTCTTGCATATTTACCGAAGAAAGTATGAATTCAGTCTGGTAGCCAGATAATGGTAATTTACCCATTAGTGAGTTCAGTATTGTATGGGCTGGAAAATACAATGAGTACATAGCGGCACCAAGCGACCCTATTGCGAATATTGTCCAGATAAACTGTTTTTTCACTTTACGCTCATTCCTCACAAAAGACTTAAATAGTGGCAGCAATTCCGATGCCAGTCACGTATATATCTTTTAGTTATAAGCAAAGAATATATTATTCGTTGATTGAATATGCCTGAATGGTAAACTGCCTACCAAAATTAACGTATCAAGGCAGAATATATGGAATGGGGCTTCTTAATAGCTGGGCTGTTTGTCGGCATCATGGTCGGAATGACCGGCGTCGGTGGTGGTTCGTTGATGACGCCAATACTTATTTTTGTATTTTCAGTTCAACCTGCCGTCGCTGTTGGCACCGATCTATTGTTTGCGGCCATAACAAAAGCTGGTGGAATCTGGTCTTATTGGCGTCATGGTGTTGTAAAGTGGAACATCGTCTGGCGTCTAGCCTCCGGCAGTATTCCCGCTACCTTAGTGACGTTATGGTTTATGAATACGTCAGGTATGAGCGATGGTAATCACAGTGAACTAATCACGAAAGTCTTGGGTGTTGCATTAATACTGACATCAAGCGCGCTGCTTCTCAAAGCGCCGCTGGGGCGACTACTCAGATCACAAGAAGGGCATCCGGTGGTTAATGCCCTATATGACCTGCGTGATAATGAACTTAATAAAGCGTTAATCACGGCAGTGACGGGTGCTTTATTGGGTGTCATGGTGACCTTATCATCTGTTGGTGCAGGGGCCTTGGGCGCGGTTATTCTGCTATTTTTATACCCTCGTCTTAGAGGTGTTGAAATTGTTGCAACAGATATCGCCCATGCGGTGCCACTGACGTTTGTTGCTGGTTTAGGGCATTCTGCCGTAGGGACTGTTGACTGGTCGTTATTAGTGTATTTGCTAGCAGGTTCACTGCCAGGGATTTTTATTGGTACACATTTTGGTGTTCGAATTTCGGACAAGGTGATGAGACCATTGCTAGCGATCATACTTGTCTTGGTGGGAATCAAATGTCTGATGTAAAACAACTAAACTTAACCACATACGGTTGCCCTTTACATTATATAAAGGCTAGAGAGGCAATTCAGACGATTGATGTCGACCAATCAATTAATTTTCTGGTTAATACGGGTGAGGCTGTGAACGAGGTATTGAACAGTCTGACCAATGACGGTCAGCAGTGTGAAATAACCTCAAACGATGTATTAACCACCACAATTAGTGTGAGAAGAAAAAAATGACTGAGATTAAGCCGGCATTAGCCGCCAAAATTGATGCCGTAATTGCGGTGTTAAAAGAGATTGAAGAAAATCACCTTCCTGCGACCCTCGCTACAAGCTTTGGTGCTGAAGATATGGTGTTGATGGACCTTGTTTGTAAACATGCGCCGGGAATCGATATTTTTACCTTAGATACAGCTCGGCTTCCTAAAGAGACCTATGAGTTGATGCAAACGCTCACAAACACCTATGACAAGAAGGTCACCGTCTTTTATCCTGACACAATTGAAGTAGAAGCGTTTGTGACCCATAACGGACCGAATGCATTCTATGACAGTGTTGAGTTGAGAAAACAATGCTGTGGCATTCGTAAAGTAGGGCCATTAAACCGAGCATTGAAAGACAAAAAAGCGTGGTTAACCGGTATGCGTCGCTCTCAATCTGTCACACGTTCGGAATTACCTGTTTCTGAGTGGGATGCTGACCATGGTTTACAAAAATTCAGTCCATTGACGGACTGGTCCAATGGCAATGTGTGGGCATACCTACGAGCATTTGATGTGCCTTACAACACACTACATGACCAAGGTTACGCCAGTATTGGTTGTGCACCTTGTACACGTGCTATCACGATGGGCGAAGATATTCGTGCTGGTCGCTGGTGGTGGGAAGATCCGGAAAATAAAGAATGTGGATTACATGTTAAAGCGAAATAAAAGAGAATTTTATGACTAAAAAACAGTTAACTCATTTACAGCAGTTAGAAGCCGAAAGTATTCACATCATGCGTGAAGTGGCGGCAGAGTTTGATAATCCGGTGATGCTTTATTCAGTAGGGAAAGACTCTGCTGTTATGTTGCATTTAGCCATGAAAGCCTTTGCTCCTGGTAAACCACCATTTCCTCTAATGCATGTTGATACAACATGGAAATTTAAGGAGATGATTAAGTTTCGCGATGATCGTGTAAAAGAACTGGGATTAGATTTGATTGTTGAGACTAATCAACAAGCCGTGGCCGATGGCATTAATCCTTTTGATCATGCTCGTTATACCGACATTATGAAAACGGATACCTTAAAAGCGGCGTTAACCAAACATGGTTTTGATGCCGCCTTTGGTGGTGCACGTCGTGATGAAGAAAAGTCACGAGCAAAAGAGCGCGTATATTCTTTCCGTGATAAAAATCATCGTTGGGATCCAAAACAACAACGTCCTGAGTTATGGAATGTCTACAATAGCAAAGTCAATCCAGGTGAAAGTATTCGTGTATTCCCTTTATCTAACTGGACAGAGTTAGACATCTGGCAATACATTCATCTTGAAAATATTCCGATTGTTCCTCTTTACTATGCCGCTGAGCGACCTGTTGTCGATTACAACGGCATGACAATCATGGTAGATGACGATCGTATGCGAATTCCCGAGGGCCAAGAGCCAAGAATGGAAAAAATTCGCTTCCGAACGTTAGGGTGTTATCCACTTACAGGGGCGGTGGCTTCAGAAGCACAAACATTGCCAGAAATCATTCAAGAAATGTTACTAACCACCACATCAGAACGCCAAGGTCGAGCGATTGATCATGATGAGTCTGGTTCGATGGAGAAGAAAAAACAAGAGGGTTACTTCTAATGGCTGATAAAGAAACAATTTACGAAGCAGATAAATTGATTGCTACCGACATTGATGCCTATTTAAAACTGCATGAAAACAAAGAAATGTTACGTTTCTTAACCTGCGGTAATGTCGATGATGGCAAGAGCACCCTTATTGGCCGATTGTTATACGATTCAAAAATGATCTATGAAGATCAATTAGAGTCAGTAACGAAAGACAGTGTTAAATCGGGTACAACCGGTGAAGCTGTCGATTTAGCCTTATTGGTTGATGGTTTACAAGCTGAGCGTGAGCAAGGTATTACTATTGATGTGGCTTACCGTTATTTTTCTACCACTAAACGAAAGTTCATCATTGCTGATACGCCAGGACATGAGCAGTACACGCGTAATATGGCAACAGGTGCATCAAACTGCCAGTTAGCTGTTATTTTGATTGATGCCCGTTACGGTGTGCAAACGCAAACACGTCGCCATAGCTATATCGCCAATTTGCTGGGTATTAAACATATTATTGTTGCTGTTAATAAAATGGATATTAAAGATTACAGCGAACAGGTGTTTAATGATATTCGTAAGGATTACACCGAATTTGCACGTGAGCTAGAAATGCAAGATGTACACTTTGTTCCGCTGTCAGCCTTACTTGGCGATAACGTGGTAAATAAAAGTGAAAATATGCCTTGGTACACTGGCGAAACGTTAATGGAGTTGCTGGAAAACGTTGAAATTTCATCAGATGCGAACCTGCAAGACGTTCGTTTTCCGGTGCAATATGTAAATCGTCCTAATTTAGATTTTCGTGGTTATTGCGGAACACTTGCATCGGGCATTTTAAAACCGGGTGATGACATCACCGTGCTACCGTCTGGTAAAGAGAGCAAAGTTAAATCATTAGTGACGTATGATGCTGATTTAGATGAAGCTATTCCAGGTGAGGCTATCACAGTCACACTGCAAGATGAGATTGATATTAGCCGTGGTGACATGATTGTACATCGTGAAAATCAACCTCATATAGGCAGTCACTTCAAAGCGACCGTTGTTTGGATGACCGAACAGCCCTTAGTTGCTGGCAAACAATACAGTTTCAAAGTGGGTGTAAATGACAGCAAAGGCACAATGACGGCTGTAGAGCATCAAATTGACGTTAACACTTTAGCTAAAAATTCAGCCAACCAACTGGCATTGAATGAAATTGGTGTTTGCGATTTCTCTTTAACCAAACCGATTGTCTTTGATGCCTATAAGCGAAATCATACAACCGGATCATTCATCATTATTGACCGTTTGACAAATGTGACCATCGGGGCAGGGATGATCACTGAGGCCATTTCAGAAGCGCAAGCTCAGATAGATTCTGATGCTCATTTTTCTGACTTTGAAGTTGAATTAAATGCGTTGATACGTAAACATTTCCCTCATTGGGATGCAAAAGATTTAAGCGAATTACTCAAATAACTCATTTCCAACCGCTTAACAATAAAAAGCCAGCCCTTTCGGGTTGGCTTTTTTTTCGTCAATATTAAATAATCTATTTTTCCAATCATTGTGACTTGAATAAACAGTTTTACTTGATGCCAGTGGTTTCATAGACTGCTTGCGTGCAATCGAATTGCCACTTACATAGCAGCAAGGACTAAAACAATGACAAAAAAAATATTAACGACATCCGCCGGCGCCCCTGTCGCTGATGACAACAATAGTATTACAGTTGGACCTAATGGAGCTTTGACGTATGACAACTACTACACCTTTGAAAAATTGGCTCACTTCAACCGCGAAAGAATTCCTGAGCGCGTGGTCCATGCACGTGGTACCGGGGCTTACGGAACCTTTACCCTCAGCAAAAGTTTAAAAGATTTTACGATTGCAGACTTTTTACAAAATGAGGGCAAAAAAACAGACGTTTTTTTGCGATTTTCTACGGTAGGTGGAGGTCAAGACTCACATGACTTCGCACGAGATCCTCGTGGCTTTGCATTAAAGTTTTACACCAGAGAGGGTAATTATGATGTGGTGGGCAATAATACGCCCGTCTTCTTCTTGCGAGATCCGATAAAGTTTCCTGACTTTATTCACTCACAGAAGAAGAACCCAAGAACGAATTTACCTGATCCAACGATGGCATTTGAATTTTGGGCGAACCATCCACAATCTTTACATCAGATGACTATTTTGATGTCAGATCGCGGTATTCCAGCCTCATTGAGAAACATGAACGGTTATGGTTCTCATACCTATAGTTTTTGGAATGAGAATGGTGAGCGGTTTTGGTTTAAATGGCATTTCAAAACGAATCAGGGTATTAAAACATTAACCGCTGAGGAAGCAGCATTGGCTGCACCTCACGGTGCTCAGCAAGATTTGGTGGAAGCCATAGATGGAGGCGATTTTCCAAGCTGGACGGCGAAAGTGCAAATAATGACTGAAGCTCAAGCCAAAGATTACGCGATAAATCCATTTGATTTAACCAAGATCTGGCCACATAGCGACTTTCCATTGATCGAAGTTGGGCAGTTAGAGCTAAACCGTAATGTAGATAATTATTTTGCTGAAACCGAACAGGCCGCATTTTCGCCAAGTAATTTTGTACCAGGCATTGGTGCATCACCGGACAAAATGTTGCAGGGTCGATTATTGGCATATCCTGATGCGCATCGCTACCGTATTGGGGTCAACTTCAATCAGTTGCCAGTCAATGCGGCAAAATGCCCTGTCAATAATTATCAGCGCGATGGCGCCATGGCAGGCTTGAGTCCTTTGGCTGGTGGTAATCAGGCACAAACAACAGGTGTTAATTATTATCCAAATGATCGTGATGATGAAGCTATGCCAAATCAACGCGTCGCTGAGCCGCCAATGCCGATTGAGGAGAATGCGTGGATCGATCGCTATGATACTGGCAATGATGATCATTACTCTCAAGCGGGAGGTTTATTCCGCATTATGACTGAGGATCAAAAACAGCAATTAGCTAACAATATTGCCGGTGGGTTGGGGCAATGTAATCAATCTATTCAGCAGCGTATGCTGGCTCAGTTTGAAAAAGCTGACCCTGATTATGCGAGTCGAGTCAAACAAGCACTGGGTTAAGTATGTAGGGAAGAATAAAGATGGGGCAGTCATGCCTCATCTTTATTTTTTATGCTGATTAATAAGCAAGCACTTTTTGATGGGATTTATCTAACTTATTCCAGGTATTTCATTATGTGCAGTTGCCATTGACTAATTTTGTCAGCTTTTGCCACGGCAGCATGTGCTGGACTTGTTGATGGTAAGCGAATTCTTGGTATCGCTCGAGAAGTATCATCCAGCTGCTTCAAAACCCACTTTTCGAATAAGGCTTCAGCTTTTGCTCCATTAAAAAAGATGGCTTTGATGTTGCGATGCATTGAGAAAAAGTCATGAAAATCATTCGTCTCAACCGAGTCTGTTTCAATCGCTGAATCCAAACTACCTTTTCTTACACAGGACTTTAAAACATCCCAAACAGCAATATGATGATCCAGTAAAGTCTGGCATCGTCGTTCATATGGCCATGTTGGATTGGCTTCAGCGATGAGATACATGATTGACCAAAATGCATTTCGCGGGTGAGCATAATATTGAGTCTGAGCAAGGGATTCTTTACTCGGCATGGAACCTAAAATCAAAATCCTACACTGTTCATTTGCAATAGGAGAAAAGCTATAAGAGGGCTTCTCCTCTAAACGCTTTGTCATTGATAAAGTTGACCTTGGTATTTTATCCACCCATGAATATGTTTGTTACTGGGGTCATGATGGGTCCAGTGAACAACACCACCTTGCTTGTTCCATTCATACTCACCAAATAATTCAATCTCATCCCCGACGTTTAAATCATTTATGCGTGGTGCTAAGTCAATATTGTGGGCCACTAACATACTCATTCCGTTACTCAAGGTCACAATGAAGCGCTGGTGGGCACTACCTTTGGTATCGTCAGGTAATAATCGAGTCACTAAGGCCGTGACGTGTATTTGTTCATCACTACGCTTGTCAGTAAATAGTTCAGATATGTCTGATTCGTCGTAAATAACATTTTCTGGCGGGGCTTGATAAAAACTGGCGATATAGACAAGGATAACGAGCGCAATAAGTATCAATATACGGTGTTTTTGGCGGGTAGAAATCGACATTGTTATGGTTCTCTAGTGTGGTCCATAAAATAGTATTCTATCTCACAATCTAAACATAACGGTTTTTGTCTAAATTGAGTATCTAGATGAAGGCATTGACCGCAACGCATCGCGCAGAATCTTGAGGCCTTTTGTAGATTAAATAATCAATTTTTTAGCCGATTATTAAGTATAGCTGAGTTGGGATGCGGCATTGCTTAATGGGCCCATTCAACGTGGATGATTTATCATTTCCTGTTGTAGG
>DRHY01000022.1 GCA_011052985.1 Methylophaga thalassica | reverse complement strand
AGCGTGCTGATAAATCAGCTTCTTTTGCCGTCAATGCTTCTGTGAGCTCGACTTTATTGGCAGGATTATCTCGTTGTGTTGTCTGAGGCAGACCAAATAAGGTTGAAAGCGCTTTATCAAAATGGATGATTGCTTGATCCACTATCGTTGAATCTCTTTGCATCAAATCTGCCTTTATTTTATTTAAAAAAATCAAAATAATTCAAAATCGCCAAAAGTCGAATCATCATGCGCTTGATTAGAGTCAGCTGGGTTCTTAAGCGCTGGCAAGTATTTTTCTACACGGTTACGGCCATTTTCTTTGGCCATATATAACGCCTTGTCAGCCTGTCCAATAACATCAGCAACTGATGACTGAGTAGCGATTTCAACAAAGCCAATACTAATCGTCACCTGCTCAATCTGAGGGAACGTGTGTGACGATACCTGACAGCGCACACGATCGAAAATGGATTTTGCAGCAATGTCAGTGTCGGTACTCAATAAAATAACAAACTCTTCACCACCATACCTAAATACCAGATCATCATCTCTGAGCAAATTTTTTCTCATCTGCCTAGACACTAATATGAGAACTTCATCGCCGTATAGGTGACCGAAGGTGTCGTTAATAGCTTTAAAATGATCAATATCAATGATGCCAAGCCAGTATTTATTCTGATTTAAGTCACGCCTTTTTTCATCAGTTGATGCGTTGTTATTGTGAAAATTAAAACTTTTGTTTTGTCTAGATAAGATTTTACTGATTTCATAGTTCAATGTTTCTCTATTGAACAAACCTGTGAGTGTGTCCTTTTGTGTTTTTTCGAGCAGTCCAAGGTAATTGGAATAAACTCGCAAAAGTGCACTAACCAATTTTTTATCTATCTCAGAGGGAAATGCCCTAGTAACGATGGACAGCACAGCAAAAACGTTATTATTTGATGAGCTTATCGGATAAAAAACGTTCCACTGAGCATTTTCAGATGACTGAATAAAAACCTGTTGATTCTGAACTGCTTCTAATAAAAAGGACGGTTTGAATAATTTGATATTGTCAGGTTCGCTATTACTTTTCGAAGTTGTTTGCTTAGCTATAGCATGGCTAATGACATTCAGCGTGACACCTTTTTCCTGCTCTAAAACTTCATATAAAACTATATCCTCTGTAGGAAGAAGTTCAGTTAATGTCTTTAAGAGACTTTTTTCTAATACTTTAGTATTTTGATGACTAGTCACTTCGGCTAAATTATCAATTAGCCTGACGCTGGTTTTATCCATTGACTACTCTTAGTGCTGGAAAACGTAGCAATATACCACTATTACTAGGTGAGCTCTATGCCTCAGTAGTCAATTATTGGAGTGTACTTTACCAATGAATCAAGTTAAGTTTTAGATTTACCCTTCCAAATAGCGTGCCAGCGTATCTGCTAAATCACGTGGCTGGAATTTTGATACGTAGTCATCTGCCCCTACTCCCACGCCCATGGCTTTGTTGGCTTGCGCCGTAAGTGAAGAATGCATAATTACAGGAAGATTAGCCATTCGTGGGTCACTCTTTATTTTTTGTGTGAGCACATAGCCGTCCATTTCAGGCATTTCAACATCGGTAAGGACCGCTTGTATTTCTGTCTTGATATCACGGCCATCAGCTTCACATTGATCGGCGATTTTTTTCAGCATTTTCCATGCTTCAGCACCGTTAATGGTTGAAATATGATTAATCCCCATAACTTCAAAGGTTTTAGTGATTTGTTTGCGGGCAATATTAGAGTCATCAGCGAATAAAACCCGATAATGACCTTTTTTATCCATTCGATGAATACCATCAAAAACACTTTCATCATAAAAGTCACCAGCATCAGCCAGAACTTTCTCAACGTCCATTATCATCACTAACCTGTTATCAGAAAGCTCTGCTACTGCAGTCACTAATCCACCCATTTTTTGAGAAATTAACTGAGGTGGTTCCTTCACTTTTTCCCAGTTTAAGCGCTGAATGGTATCTACTGAACTAACCAAAAATCCCTGTATATGTGTGTTGTACTCAGTAATCATGAGAATGCGTGGCTTATCCTCTGATGTCATTTTGCAAAATTTTTGCAGATTAATTATCGGAACCATTTCACCACGAAGACTTACAAAACCTTCAACACCATCAGGCATCTCTGGTGCAGTCGTAATTTCAGGTATGTTGAGCACTTCTCTGACCTTGAAAACATTAATACCAAAAAGCTCATTTCTGCCCGTTTCAATGCTCTTTCCCAAACTAAACAGCAGTACTTCAAGGTGGTTAGTCCCCGCTAATTTAGTGCGTTCGTCAATTGAATCGATAAATGTGGCCATAGTTGTTCTCTCAAATTCTTAAATTGGGTGTCATGTTTAATTAATAACGGACATTAACACGAAAGCTTGAATTTGGTTATACCCTAATGAGAGAAAAATTGCGTCATAGGAGCCGGTCAGGCAAATATAATAGAGGTGGTTTGATAGATTTGTATTTGAATCTTTCCCACATGACAAGGAAAAGACAATTTCTCAGAGATTCAGATGACTTTACATTGGCAACTAATCATCAGATAGTGTCATCATAGATACCGAAATAGCATACAATCGTCATTTCGAGAATTAAGTGCAGCTGATTGCTGTCGGAATGGTGCCCAGGGGGAGACTCGAACTCCCACGTACATAAGTACACTAGCACCTGAAGCTAGCGCGTCTACCAATTCCGCCACCTGGGCGAGAGCGCGCAAAGATACATAGAGAAATAAAAACTGTCAATGACCAAAGAAAAAGAGAACGATCCGTTTTTTGAAAGAGAAGCTGAAAAATACGAAAACCCGATTCCTAGTCGGGAATTCA
The DNA here is from genome assembly GCA_011052985.1 of Methylophaga thalassica. Lineage (GTDB taxonomy): Bacteria > Pseudomonadota > Gammaproteobacteria > Nitrosococcales > Methylophagaceae > Methylophaga > Methylophaga aminisulfidivorans_A. The sequence continues at coordinate 4,267 of DRHY01000022.1, read as the reverse complement.
TCCTAGATCTACTCAAGCAAAATAGCGCTCCACTTACGCGTAAAAATCTTGCAAAGTTGTTATCTATTAAAGGTGAGGATGACATCGAAGCATTGCGAAGAAGATTAAGAGCCATGGAACGTGATGGCCAACTTCTTCGAAACCGTAAGGGTGCCTACGGCATTATTTCCAAAATGAATCTCATCAGCGGTCGCGTGATGGGTCATCCAGAGGGATATGGTTTTTTAATTCCAGATGAAGGTGGTGAAGACCTATTCCTGAGTGAACGTGAGATGCGCTCCGTACTTCATGGTGATAAAGCACTTGCTAGAGTCACGGGCACGGACAGGAAAGGACGTCAAGAAGGCGCAATCGTTGAAGTTGTAAAACGTGGAAACAACGTTATCGTTGGCCGATTGATTCAAGATGCTGGCATTCATTACCTGATTCCAAACAATCGACGTATCAGCCAAGACATTCTGATTCCCCCCTCAGAGCTGATGGGTGCTTCCACAGAGCAGATTGTTGAAGCTGAGATCATCGAACAGCCTAACAAACATCGTTCACCTCTTGGAAAGATCGTTAATATTCTGGGTGACCATATGGCACCAGGAATGGAAATTGACATTGCTTTGAGAGCATTTGAATTACCTCATGAATGGTCACCGCAAGCTATTGAACAAGCAAACAAGTTTGGTGAATCGATTCCTCAAGAGGCAATTGAAGATAGATTAGATCTAAGAGAAATGCCACTAGTAACCATCGACGGTGAAGATGCAAGAGATTTCGACGATGCCGTTTATGCAGAGAAACAAGACTCAGGAAACTGGAAGCTATGGGTGGCAATTGCAGATGTATCTCATTATGTCTCCCCTGGAAGTGCACTAGATAGTGATGCAGAAGAAAGGGCGACTTCTGTCTACTTCCCTAGTCAAGTCATTCCTATGCTGCCAGAGGCACTTTCAAACGGTTTATGCTCACTCAATCCAGCGGTTGATAGATTGTGCATGGTTTGTGAGATGGAGATTGATACTGATGGTAAAACCATCTCGCATCAATTCCATCAAGCAGTTATGCACTCCCAAGCTCGCTTAACCTATGAAAAGGTAGCCGCCATTCTAGTCGATAAAGATGCGGCATTAATCGAACAGTATCAACATGTTTTACCCGCTCTCACAACGATGTATGATCTTTATCAAGTCATGCTGAAAGCACGTGCGGAAAGAGGTGCTATTGATTTTGAGATGACAGAAACACAATTCATCTTTGATGAAAATCGTAAAATCAAATCTATAGAACCTCGTCAACGTAACGATGCTCATAAACTAATTGAAGAGTTCATGATTGCAGCCAATGTTAGTGCTGCCATGTTCTTACTCGAAAACAAAATACCAACGCTTTATCGTATTCATGAAACACCATCACCTGAAAAGTTATCCGGATTACGAGACTTTTTAGGTGAACTCGGACTGTTTTTAGGTGGTGCAGATGAGCCTGAACCAAAACACTACGCGTCACTTCTAAGCACAGCTAGTAAAAGACCAGATGGGCACTTATTACAAACGGTTATGTTAAGAAGTATGAAACAAGCTGTGTATAGTCCAGAAAATCATGGCCACTTTGGATTAGCTCTAGAAGCCTATGCACACTTTACCTCGCCAATACGCCGTTACCCTGATCTTCTAGTTCATAGAGCTATTCGCCATATTCTTACTCAACGTAAAAACAAAAAATGGCACTACTCTGATGAAGAAATGGTTCAATTGGGCGAACACTGCTCAATGGCGAGTAGAAGAGCAGATGAAGCTACCCGTGACGTTAGTGACTGGTTAAAATGTGAATTCATGAAAGACCGTGTTGGTGAAGTTCATCAAGGGGTTATCAGCGGGGTCACAGGCTTTGGCTTGTTTATTGAACTTAGTGATATATACATAGAAGGTTTGGTACATGTCAGCTCCCTAAAAAATGATTACTACCAATTCGATGCAGCGGGTCATAGACTGACTGGTGAGAAAAGCCGTAAGACCTATCGCTTAGGTGATACCGTCAGCGTAAAAGTCGTCAGAGTTGACTTGGATGAGAAAAAAATTGATCTAGAGTTAGTCTAAAAATTTAATCAGCAAATGCTTTTTAGATTAGGTCTTAAGATTAAAGTTTGATTTATATAGGTTTAACGTTTATCTGTAGGAATAAAGCAGATTTCACTTGACCAAAAAAATAAAGACAGTAGAATTGTCGTCTTTCTTCGGGTCGTTAGAGAAAATTACGGCACGAAAATAAATTGTGGTGAGTGTAGCTCAGTTGGTAGAGTCCCGGATTGTGATTCCGGTTGTCGTGGGTTCGAGCCCCATCATTCACCCCATCTTTTCATTGTTTAACAATGATTCATGTTTGCTGAAGAGCGAATATTTTAGTTGAGATTAGTTCGCTTTAATGTCTATTAAGAGAAACTGATTAAATGACATTAGATAACTAAAATTTAGGCTTGCATACATGATTAGGCATACGTATAATGCCCCTCTTTATCGCCGGTGTAGCTCAGTTGGTAGAGCATCTGATTTGTAATCAGAGGGTCGTAGGTTCAAGTCCTATCTCCGGCTCCAAGAATATAAAAAGCCCCTCAAGTAAACTTGAGGGGCTTTTTTGTTTAAGTAGATTTGAATTAAACTAAATGTATATTAAAATTCATTACTCATATTGATATCTATAGTTCATAGATATACACATTACTCATCCAGCCAGTCTAAATCACAACAGACCACGTATGTAGTATCACCGATGACTACAGCTTGAGATAATGTCACACACATGTGTGACCCCGTAACAGATAGGTAAGGTCGTGTAATTTGTGTGACATCTGGGGTTTGAATGGCTCTAAGATGATAATGACGATGAGACCAGTTTGAATCTGTCCCGGAAAGTACCGGTACAAACCGAAGATCTAAATTAGCTTTGTAGTGAGGTGAATGTCTGGAAGCACCGATTTGATAGCCTTTTTCATCAAGTAAATTACACCTCACGGCTCGCTCATCCATAAATAGCTCCTTGCCACATTCATCAAATGAACCATGCTGACAGAATAAAAATAACTCGGTTTCAAATACACGCTTAATTTCTTCAAACCATGACTGTAATTTTTGCTCGTCATGCGCTTTAACTTGATGCTGTTGCTCTAGAACATGATCAATCTGTAATGAAAAATTGCTATTGTCGCTGATTGATGCTTTTGGCATTGCAAAGTAGAACCCTTGTAGCATATCGGCCTGGCTCGTTACGGCTACTAACGCTTCTTTTTCTGTCTCAATACCTTCAATGATTACTAGGCTTCCAGCCTCATGTATTAATGAAATAATCCCACTAAGCATCCGCTCTACTTTGACAGATTGAGCTGCCCGTTTAATAAGGCTTCTATCGATTTTGACGATGTCAGGCTGCAGTTCCCAAATACGGTCAAAATTAGAATGCCCGGCACCAAAATCATCAATCGCGATTAAACAACCAAGCTGCCTAAAGTGAGCGATGATTTTCAATAAATAGTCCCGATCATCAATTTCACTCTCGAGAATTTCTATAACGATCTGATTCGCTTGCAAACCCGTTTTTTCAAATAATATTTGCATAAAGCCTATATCTGGCTTTTCCATAACCAAACATTGCGTATTTAAATTAAGAAATAACCATTTATCAGCATTATTTTGTTTACTGAAGTTATTGGCGTGTAACTGACGACATAACCTATCTAGCTCCAAATGTTCTGCAGTGTTTGCTGGGAGCTGTAAAACGGTTAGAGGAGGATAATGATTGTCATTGTGGTCTTTTGCACGAAGTAAGCCCTCAAAGCCAACAGCACGTCTGTGCGCGATGCTAATAATGGGCTGAAATGCAGAAGAAAGGGTTAAATCTTGAAAAAACTCAGTATGTTCGTTTATGGGCGGTGATTCGGCCATTGAATATGCCTTCAAGACTTTGCTTAACAAAGTCTGTTTATGAAAATTAGTAAATCATAAAGCTAATCAAGTTTGATTATCAATTGCTTTGTGATTAAGCATTGGTAGCATACTGCACTTAGTAAAAATATCAAATTAAATCCACCAAGTTAATGGCTGAATATATTTCACCATCTCAGTTCATTGCGAAAGCTCGTTCAAATCAATCTAAATTTGCTAATGCTCTAGGCCAAATACCTCTTTAATCAGGCTGTCTTTTTAGTCTCAAGTAAGTCTGCAGTAGCTAGAATATTATGAGCTAATTGGCCCAAACGCATGTTTTGGTTCATCGCTGATGTTCT
>DRHY01000021.1 GCA_011052985.1 Methylophaga thalassica | reverse complement strand
GGCAAGCCTCTGTCATTCCTTTGGCTTGTTTCAGCCGACCACCATAAACAGGGTCGCCTAGTAGTGGATGACGGATATGAGCCATATGCACTCGAATTTGGTGGGTGCGGCCTGTCTCTAGCTTACACTTAATTAAGGTATGAGCGCGATAGCGTTGTTCAACTCGGTAGTGAGTGACCGATGGCTTACCCGTGCTGCTGACTGCCATGCGTTTACGGTCTATGTGATGACGACCGATAGCTTCATCGACGGTACCGCCTGCAGTAAATACACCTGATGCTACGGCTAAATACTCGCGTTTGACCGTCCGGGCCTGTAATTGTGATACCAAGGAGTTGTGTGCTTGTAAGGTTTTAGCAATCATCAATAATCCTGTTGTGGATTTATCAATGCGGTGTACGATTCCGGCACGTGGGATATTCGCTAACTGGGGTGAATGTGCTAATAACGCATTCACTAAGGTGCCTTGATTATTACCTGCGCCAGGATGAACGACCATACCTGCTGGTTTGTTAATAATGATCACATCTTCATCTTCATGAATGATATCTAAATCAATAATCTCGGCTGTCCATGATTCATCTTGGATCTGTAATTCCGTATTAATGACAACGGTCTCTCCACCTTGAATGCTTTCTTTCGGTTTGAGAACTCGACCATCGACCAATACATCACCTGCCTTGATCCATTTGGTGAGTTGTCCACGGGAATAGTCAGGAAACATTTTTGCTAATGCCTGATCGACACGCATTCCTGCTAATTCGTCAGGGATAATCTGTTCTAATTGAATTTTATCGGCCATGGAAACTTACTGATGATTAAATAGACATTATAACGTAGGCTTATAAAGTCGGTTGGATTAAGGGGAAAAGTACGATGATATGTCGAAAACTGATGTTTATCAGTTGCCTTGTTTTATCGCCAGTCTGTTTTGCTCAGCACACCAATACTGCTCTATTAGCATCGGCTTGTGCTGCTTGTCATGGCACCAATGGTCATAGTGTTGGTGGCACACCAAGCTTGGCTGGACTGGACGAAGATTATTTTTTTCAACAAATGCAGCAGTTTCAGTCAGGAAAACGCGCATCTAGTGTGATGCAGCAACATGCTTTAGGTTATAAAGAAGATGAGATCCGCGAGCTAGCAAAGTATTTTGCTGGGCAGAAGTAATCATTTACCTTGGCATTTAGAGCAGAAAAAGGTTGCACGCTGTGCTTGGCGAATTTGACTTATCGGCGTTTGACAGATTAAACAGGGTTGACCTTCACGGCCATAGACAAATAATTCTTGAGCAAAATAACCTGGATTACCGTCACTTTTCCTGAAATCTCTTAACGTTGTTCCACCAGCGAGTAAAGCTTTCTCCAATACTTTTTTTATCATCTTAGCGAGTTCAATCATCTTCGCTTTAGTTAGCTCTCCGGCAAGCTTAGTAGGGTCAATACCTGACATAAATAGAGCTTCATTCGCATAAATATTGCCTACACCCACCACAATTTCACCATTCATGATGAATGTTTTTATTGGTGTTTTTCGACCTTTGGCTCGCTTGTATAAAAGCTCGCCCGTAAAATCCTCCGATAATGGCTCAGGACCCAGGTGGGAAATCAGAGGGTGTTTTTCGATCGCTTCTTCTGTCCATAACACGGCACCAAACCGTCGTGTATCGGTAAATCGAAGAACATGCCCATTACTAAAATAGATGTCCACATGATCGTGTTTTTGAATATGAGCATCGTTATCTAATACCCGTAAACGACCTGACATGCCTAGATGAATAATCAAAATACCCGTATCACAATGTAATAAAAGATATTTTGCTCTCCTCTCCACACTGTGTACTGTCTGGTTTGTAACACAATCCTCAAGACCTTCAGGAATAGGCCAGCGTAAGCCACGATGCCTGATTACAATTCGAGTAATACGCTGATGATGAATATAAGGTTGGATACCACGGCGAGTAGTTTCGACTTCAGGTAATTCAGGCATATTTACGGGACTTGTATAGAGGAGGGTAATAGTTGTGTTTTTAGTGCAAGCGGGAACCGGTATAGCAAATTCATATTGGTATTAAATAGCGTGAGTTGGTGTTCATCGAGATTCAAGACAAAATGCAACACTTGGGCATTTTCTGCAAAATGAATGCTCACTGGAAGTCCGTGCAGCATTTCTATCTTTTCTTCATCGGTAATATGACTGACTTGGCTTGCCTGAGCATACTGCCAGTTATCGGCTAACTGTTTCAGTAAATCTGTTGTTAAGTTTACGTCGCTGCTATGCCACTCACCGTCTTCCTGAATTATCGTTACCTCAGCCTGCTTATCATCTAGCGTGGGTAAGACAAGTTTAGTGATTTCACTACTTTCTGGAATTAAGTGATTATCGACAAAATTATCAGCACTGACTCTAAGAAGTGGGGTGGTATCGTCGTTGATCAGGTATATCATCTCTTTATACAAAATATAGCGATTTTGACTAATCGTTTCGACATTACCAAATACAATTGTTTCATCATTTAACGTCAAGATGGCTTGAGGTTTAGTCAGGCCGAACTGGCTGAGTGACGAAGAAGACATTGGCTGGAATTCACCATGAACTGAAGCATTTAATAAACGTAATAAAATATTAATACGCGTTTGATTAGCCAAGGCTGGAAATGGCGAAATGATATGCCAAGTCAGCTGTTCTTTTTGCAGGGAGATGATTGGTTTTCCGGGCTGCTGAATAGAAATTGAGGACACCTGATCAGCCGTTAAATGACTAAAGCGTTGATTTTCTTCCGGCTCATTTTTTGAGCGGTCTTGTAAAAACCATATCGCTAAACCGATAACTACAATCAGAACGCTATTGGTAATGTAGCTACTTTTCATCGGCGTCTTCTCCGCCACCAAAGCAGAAAACCAATCAACAACAGCACGCCAGGCAACACAAATAAAAAGCCAAATCCAATTATGAGTGACTGAGTATTAGATAAGGTTAATTGTGTGCCTATGGACGTTTTAACCGGAATAGATAAAAACGTATCATCTTCAGCTAACCAGTTAATCAAAGCCATACCAAGATCTAAGTTAGCCACATTGCCTACATAGCTATTGGCAACAAAGTCAGCATCTCCTATTACGGCAATACGTTGGAACTTATCTGTATTTTCAGGCTTGGCGCGTTCAATCAGCATACCCAATGACACTGGTCCATGAACGTCTTTGCCTTCATTAAAGGTCTGTGTTTTAGCTGTTGATTCATCCGTTCTATGCGATTCTACCCAAGCATCAGGCTGACTGTTCAATAGATTGGTGTAGTGCCACTCATCCTTACTCGTTTCATTAAGCTGTTGTATTGCCGAGCCTTCAGCTAATAAGGTGACACTTTTTACTGCTAGACCGACGGGGTGATTCGCGTAATCTGTAATTAATACAAACCTGGGATCGTCTAAGCCCAGCATTTTGGCATTGGGATCCAACACCGTACCAGGGATAAATTCGATCCCCAATTGTTCAGCCAATGGGCGTAAAAATGCTGACGAGGAGGGGTCGTTCAGCCAAAGTATATTCCCGCCGTTTTGTAGATACTGTTTGATGATATTTATTTCACCTGCTAGCCAGGGTTTTTCAGGGCTAGCAATGACTACTAATTTTGTATTGAGGGGGATTTGCGGTGTGCCGACCAAGTTTTGTGATCGTATTTTAAAGCCTTTGGATTGTAGATTCTTGTGCCACGTAGATAAACCGAAGTCGCTATTGTCATCTATGCTTCGCTCACCATGTCCGCTGATAAAGACTATCCAGTCATGCTGTTTTCTAGCAACTGAGATCAAGGCATTGGTAAATGACTGTTCTGATAAATCAAATACGTGCTCGCTATTGCTATCTTTCTGGATAACAATCTCACCCTGTTGCTGAATATTAAACTGACGTACTTTTTCTGGTGCAAAAGCAGGATCAATAAACTTTACATTAAGCTTTTCAGTGTGCTGCTGATAACGATTTATTAATTCAGTCACAGCTGAATAATATTCATAATCTGGACTGACAAAGACGCTCACCGCCACTGGAGTATTAAGTGTTTGTAATATCTTTAGACTACTGTCAGAAAGGCTGTGTTGATTATTAGCGGTCAGATCATAGGTTTGGTTTGTTGTTATAGCCAGTTTGCTGAGTAAAACAATCGCCATGACAAGTAGCACATAAAAAGCGACTTGTTGAAGACGGAATCGTAGTTGTGATTGTGTGCTTACTTTCATTAGTCTAAGCGCTCACGATCAAGGCGACGGATAGTCAGCAGAAGAAAGGCGAAGATAATAATCAGAAAATAGGCAACATCTTGACTATTCATCTGACCTTGAACCATAGGCTGGAAGTGACGTAATAATGATAGCCAGCTCAAGAGTGTAAACTCAGCTGCGTTAGTGCTCGCCCAATCGATAATCCATAATAAGAATAACAGCGCAAAACTACTAATAGCGGCAACAGTTGGTTGCTTGAACAGGCTTGATAAGTAAATACCAATAACACTAAAACTGGCCACCAGAAGGACCAAGCCCAGCGTTCCTGAAAGGACTTGCAGCCAATCAAGAGAAGAGCCCAGTGTTATCGACATGACCATCAAAAGTGTCATTACAATCAGGCAGAGGAAAAAGCTCAAGGTACCGATAAACTTACCTATAACAATTTTATAAATGCTGATGGGGGCACTTATGAGCAGCGGTAGGTTTTCATTGCGCCGTTCTTCAGCAATGGTTCGCATGGTTAATAATGGTGTGATGAGTAAGCAGATCATGCCGGTATTACTTAATAGTGGCATGGCAATTAATTCTGTCACCCCCGGAGCGCCAGGAATAGCCGACATTTTGCCTTGTAAAGCGTTGAAATAATCCATATGCGTTAAGAACAAATACGCTAGGAGTAATTGACTCAGAGCTAAAATAATCCATGCCAAGGGTGATAAGAATAAGCGCTGTAATTCATTTTGTGAAATCGTCAACATGGTTATCTTTCTTCACGCAAAATTTTCATAAACACGTCTTCCATAGAGTGTTTCTCAGGCATCAACATGGTTAGTTGCCATTGTTCAACAAGTGATTTGCTCAATATGGCTTGGGTCGGATCATGTTGAGGAGCAAACGTTACCCGATAGGTGTTATCTGCAAGACGTTCAGACTGAAGAATATGATCAATAGCATTAAGCTGTTGCACGCTTATCTCAGTGTCAAAGCGAAGCAGTAATGCTGAAGACTGCATATACTCATGAAGAGTCTCAATAGTATCGATAAAGAGTAATTGACCTTCAGAGATGATTTGCACTCTATCGCACAACATATCCACTTCCGGCAAGATATGCGTCGATAAAATCACACTGTGTTGGTTGGCTATTTCACGAATCAGCTGACGTATTTCGCGTATTTGGATAGGATCGAGTCCTGATGTTGGCTCATCTAAAATCACCACTGCAGGCTCATGAATGATGGCCTGTGCAATACCCACACGCTGCTGAAAGCCTTTCGACAAGTGACCAATTAATCGCTGACTAACATCGCTTAGACCACATCGTTCGATAGCATTATCTACAGCGGTTATACGCTGTTTTTTCGGAATGTTATTTAATTTGGCACAAAAGCGAAGAAATTCACTGACTGTTTGCTCTTTATACAGAGGCGGTGTTTCGGGTAGGTAACCAATACAGGCTTTTGCTTCGGCTGGTTTATCCAGAAGATCAATGCCATTAATCAAGATTTGACCTTTATCGGGCGCTAAGTTTCCACTAAGCATTTTCATTGTAGTGCTTTTACCCGCACCATTAGGCCCAAGAAACCCAAGTACTTCGCCTTGTTTGATAGAAAAACTAACATCGTTGACGGCTATATTGTTACCGAAATGACGTGATAGCCCTTTCGCTTCGAGCAGGAATGGATGATCTGGCATGAGTGGACTTAAATAGAGCCTAGGGTAATTTTAGCCCATTTTGTTGCTTCGACAAAAGACTCACTCATTTCTTCTAAAGTAGGGTTTTCTGCTATATCTCTCCAGCGACCCTCACAGTAGTCCGTGACATTTGTAAGTAACTGGCCTTTGATGCCACCGTGACTAATTAAGGCAAGCTTGATTTCGTTCATTAAAGGCATGGGAGAAATGATTTCCTGCATGGGTTTTGAGAGTAATACATCAATAGTTGAAAATAAACCTATTAAGAAACCCGTTTGAGATGAGCAATTAAAATGATGTGCAAGTTTCTCAGCCATTTTCGCTCTAACCAGTGTGACATGTAATAGCTCTGTTGGGCCAGAATTCATTTCGCTCAGGGCGATAAGCATCGTCCATTTTTTAATGCTACTAATGCCTAAAATGACTAATCCCTCTTTGAGAGATGTGATCTCTCTTGGGAAACCAATTGCTGCAGAATTTAACAAACGCAGTAATTTAAAACTTAATCCAGGATCATGACTGATGATGTTTTCAATCTCATGAAATTGTATATCTTCGTGTTGTAGCTTACTAATGAGCTCGAGTAGAAGTAATTTATTTTCAGGAATTGCTTTGCCTTCGACGATATTTGGTCGGCAAAAAAAATAACCTTGAAAATACTCAAAGCCAAGTTCAAAACACAGTTCAAATTCCGCTTTTGTTTCCACTTTCTCTGCTAGTAATTTGACTGGATATGTTTTGAGAATCTCAACATGCTCCCTTAATGCTGCTTCGGATAAAGAGAGGATATCAACTTTCACAATAGAGGCCACCTCCAGAAGCGGTCGCAATGATTCGTGAAAAATAAAATCATCTAGCGCAATATGGTAGCCATGATGAGCTAGTTTCCTGACGGCAGTGATGAGTTCGTCATCTACTTCAATATCTTCTAGTACTTCCAAAACGACACGATCACCTGCGAAAGGTAACGGATCACCGTTTAAAATGAAATTTCGAGTCAGATTAACGAAGGCAAGATGGTTACCAATTAGGTTATCAATACCAAATTCTAGAAAGCTATAGTTGATGACTTTTGTTGTTGCAAGATCACCATCAAACTGATCAAAATTGGCTGCATTATCTTCACTATTATTTCTGAATAGTAGTTCATAAGCATATGTTTGATATTGACGATCAAAAATGGGTTGTCGGGCAATTACAATTGACGAAAGATCGAGTACATCATTCATAGGTTCACTTAATCATCATGAGAGATAGAAACTAAATCATAGAGTTATTTTAGGCATAAAAAAACCCGCAACAGCGGGTTTTTTCGAAATAATCTTGCATGCAAGAATTATTTGATTTTAGCTTCTTTGTACATAACGTGTTTGCGAACAACTGGATCAAACTTTTTGATCTCTAGTTTTTCCGGCATTGTACGTTTGTTTTTATCTGTGGTGTAGTAGTGACCTGTACCAGCAGATGAGACTAATTTAATTTTATCGCGCATGTCATTTTCCCCTAAATTTTATCGCCACGAGCGCGGATATCAGTAAGAACGGCATCAATACCTTTCTTATCAATGATACGCAGACCATGGTTACTGACACGCAGCTTAACCCAGCGATTTTCTGACTCAACCCAAATACGGTGTGAGTGAAGGTTGGGTAAGAAACGACGTTTTGTTTTGTTATGAGCGTGTGAAACATTGTTACCACTCATAGGGCGTTTGCCCGTTACCTGACATACTCTGGCCATTTTAAAAACCTGCTCCTGATGTACAACTTCTACTACAGGGCGCCGATTTTGGTCCCTGCCTGCATTTACAAAGCCGTACTTTATACCATATAAGACTTTGGAAGTGTAGTGAATTTACAATACAATTTTCTATAAGCCCATGCTAGTGAGTTTTGCTTCCAACATCTCTTTTGACACGGAACCAATTTTGCGCATGACGACTTGCCCATCTGGCGAATAAAGTAGATGGGTTGGCGTGACTCGAACACCACCAAATGCATCCGAGAGTTCACCAGTTTTATCCCAAGTGATGGTGTAGGGAATTTGTTTTTCGAGACGCATAGCTAATAAATGTTTAGGCCGATCATGGGGTAGGGCGATACTAATTATTTTCAAGCCTTTCGGCGCATATTCAGTATTAACAGCTCGCAATTCAGGAAGCTCTTCAACACATGCCGGACAGTCTGTTGCCCAGAACACGACTAAGAGTGGCTTACCTTTATAGTCATTGAGGGAGATAGTCTTGCCATCCAGATCGGTGAACTGTGCATCTGGCAGGCCCTGTTTTTGTGATAAAACAGAGAATATACCCACTGCGATGACCGCTAAGGCGGCTACAAAAATAATTGTCTTAAGTGTTTTTGTCATAGTCGTTAAATGGTTAGAGTTAATTGACCTAGTGCTTCGGTAAGCTTTAAGTTTTCACGGTAGTCGACGGGGCAATCGATTACTGTCACTGTATCTCGCTTTAGTGCGTCATTGAGGACTGGCATGAGATCTTCAGTCCTTTCAACTCTGACACCAAAGGCGCCGAAAGATTGCGCGTATTGCACAAAATCAGGGTTTGTAAATTCAACATTACTTGTGCGACCAAATTGATTCTTTTGTTTCCACTCAATCAAGCCATAGCTGGCATCATTCCAAATCAGGATGACCACCGCGATATTGAGGCGCATCGCCGTCTCGATTTCTTGTGAGTTCATTAAAAAGCCTGCATCCCCTGTAACGGCAACCACTTTACGCTCTGGATATGCCAGTTTTGCAGCAATAGCACCGGGCACAGCAATTCCCATGCTGGCAAAGCCATTAGAAATGATGCAGGTATTGGGATATTCGCAGCGGAACATGCGTGACATCCACATCTTGTGAGCACCAACATCACAAATCACGATATCTTCTAAATCCATCGCGGTACGCAGATCCCAGATGATCTTTTGCGGTTTGACGGGAAACTCCGTGTCATCACGATGCAAGTTCATCTCTTGGATTAGACTATCCCTTAACATCCTCATCGCTTTACCCTGATGAGGTGACGTTATTGCTTTGATTCTATTCAGACTATGGCGGATGTTACCGACGACTGAAAGACTCGTACTGTAATGTGCATCCACTTCTGCATGGGTTGTGTCAATGTGAATGATGGTGCGGTCGCGTGATGGATGCCACAGATAAGGATGGTATTCCACAATGTCATAACCAATACAAATAATGACATCAGCATTGGCAAACCCACAGCTAACATAATCATTCGACTGTAGGCCAACACTGCCTAGTGCCATAGGATGGCGAAATGGCAGGACGCCTTTTGCCATAAACGTATTAGCAACGGGAATATGTAGTGCTTCTGCAAAATCTGCAAGCTCATGACAAGCACCTGCACGAATGATGCCGTTGCCCGCGAGAATAATAGGATTTTGTGCACTAGAAATAACGGATGCCGCTCGCTCCAGTTCCTCAGCAGCGGGCTCTGGTGGTGTAGCATTTTTGACGGTCAAAGGCACATCATCAATGTCCATTTCAGCAATGTTTTCTGGAAACTCAATAAAGCAGGCACCCGTTTTCTCGGTTTGAGCAACCTTAAAGGCTTTTCGAACAATCTCAGGAATAACTTCTGGGCTGACAATTCGCGTGGCATATTTTGTAATCGGTAAAAACATCGCCTCGAGGTCGAGGACTTGATGAGATTCTTTATGTAATCGGTGAGTTGAGGCTTGACCAGCAATAGCCACTAGGGGCGCATGATCCATATTGGCATCGGCGACACCGGTTATCAGGTTGGTTGCTCCTGGCCCTAGGGTGGCGATACAGACGCCTGCTCTACCTGTAAGTCTGCCGTAAACATCCGCCATGAAAGCGGCACCTTGCTCATGGCGTGTTGTGATGAATTTAATTTTAGAATCAAGCAAGGCATCCATGACATCAAGATTTTCTTCTCCTGGAATACCAAACAGATATTCGACGCCCTCATTTTCTAGGGCTTTGACAAAGAGTTCTGCTGCTTTCATCGATCTTTCCTTTTACTTTTCATCATCCACTAAAAAAGGGGCTATGCCCCTTTGATAGTCAATCAGATTATTTAAACGCTTCCGGTACACGTTGGTGCCAATCGGTTTGTTGTTGGTACTGATGACCGGCGTTTAACAAACGTCCCTCATCAAAGTAGTTCCCAATGATTTGTAAACCCACAGGTAAACCATCAACAAAGCCTGCAGGAATAGAAATACTCGGTATTCCAGCAAGGTTGGTGTTAATGGTGTAAATGTCTTCCAGATACATCGCAACTGGGTCGTTCACTTTTTCACCAAAGCGGAAAGCGGGCGTCGGGGCTGTTGGGCCCATAATGACATCAACTTCTTTAAAGGCTTCTTGGAAATCATTACTGATGAGACGACGACATTGCTGAGCCTTTAAGTAATAAGCATCATAATAACCGGCTGATAAAGCGTAGGCGCCAATCATAATGCGACGTTTAACTTCATCACCAAAGCCTTCGCCACGAGAGCGTGTGTAGAGATCCATCAAGTCTTTTGGATCTTCAGCACGGTGACCAAAACGTACGCCATCCATTCGTGACAAATTAGATGAGCATTCTGCCGGGGCAACGACATAATAGGTTGGTATGGCTAAGCTGGTGTTAGGTAAGCTGATTTCTTTGATTTTGGCACCCATTGATTCATAGGTTTTAATCGCCGCTTCAACAGTGGCTGCCACCTTAGAATCCAAACCTTCACCAAAGTATTCTTTGGGTAAACCAATCGTCATGCCTTCTACGGAATCATTTAAGGAGGCTGTGTAATCAGGTACATCACGATCTACACTGGTTGAATCACGCTTATCGAAACCTGACATGACATTCATTAACCAAGCCGCATCTTCAGCGCTGGTGGCCATCGGGCCTGCTTGATCGAGGCTTGAAGCAAAGGCAATCATGCCATAGCGAGAAACACGACCATAAGTCGGTTTAAGGCCTGTTAAGTTACACAAAGAAGAAGGTTGGCGAATCGAACCACCGGTATCCGTACCTGTCGCTATTGGCGCCAAACGCGCAGCAATGGCAGAGGCAGAACCGCCTGATGAGCCACCAGGAACACGGTCCGTATCCCAAGGATTTTTAACAGGACCGTAGAAACTTGTCTCATTGGATGAGCCCATTGCGAACTCATCCATATTGGTTTTACCCAGTGTGACCATTCCGCTTGCATCGATTTTTTCGACCACGGTTGCGTTATAAGGCGCGATAAATTTATCCAACATCTTTGATGCACAGCTGGTGCGAATGCCTTGAGTGCAAAAGATATCTTTATGTGCGAGAGGAATGCCCGTTAATGCACCTGCTTTTTTTGATGCAAATAATTTATCTGCCGCTTTTGCTTGTTCCAGCGCACGAGCATCGGTCACCGTGATAAACGCATTCAGTTCAGCATTGTGTTTATTGATGCGATCAAGATAGTGCTGAGTTAATTCAACACTGCTGATATCACCACTGTGAAGTGCCGTTGAAAGTTCTGAAAGAGATTTGTTATGCATGTGTCTACCTGTGTTGCTTTATTCGATGACTTGAGGAACCAGATAAACACCAGCTTCAGTCTTAGGAGCGATACTTTGGAATAATTCGCGCTGATCTACTTCAGTTACTTCATCAGGACGAAGGCGTTGGTGAGCATCGAGGGGGTGTGCCATGGGCAAAATGTCGCTGGTATCTACTGCGCTCATTTGTTCAACCAAGTTGAGAATATTATTCAGATCCCTAGCATAATGTGGGATGTCGTCTTCTTGTATGGCCAGTCGCGCTAGATGCGCAATTTTTTCTACATCGTTTTTATCTAAACTCATCGACAGTTCCAAAAGTTAATTGCTTCAACAAAGCAGTCAGTTTAAATCATTAGTTGCTTGCTCAACAGCCCAGAGCATTGCTAAAGTAGTCATTTTACCCCTTTCAGGTGTGGTTTCTTCAATGTTTGAACGTTTACGTGGAATTTTTTCCAATGATCTGTCGATCGATCTGGGAACAGCGAATACGCTGATTTATGTGCGTGGCAAAGGTATCGTGCTCGACGAACCTTCAGTCGTCGCGATTCGTCAAGACAAGGGCCCTGGAGGTCCTCGCTCTATTGCTGCAGTGGGTCTGGAAGCCAAGCGTATGTTGGGCCGAACACCTGGTAATATCACAGCGATCAGACCGATGAAAGATGGGGTCATTGCTGATTTCACCGTGACAGAGAAAATGTTGCAACATTTCATCCGCAAAGTGCATGAAGGACGTTTTCTAAAACCGAGTCCGCGCGTTTTGGTGTGTGTTCCGTGCGGCTCGACACAAGTTGAGCGACGCGCTATTCGTGAATCTGCAGCGGGTGCCGGCGCACGTGATGTCTTCCTAATTGAAGAGCCTATGGCTGCGGCAATTGGCGCTGGAATGCCTGTCGATGAAGCAAGTGGCTCTATGGTGTTGGATATTGGTGGCGGTACTACAGAAGTAGCGGTTATTTCATTAAACGGTATTGTTTACTCAGCCTCTGTTCGCATTGGTGGTGATTTGTTTGACGAAGCCATCGTTAATTATGTTCGTCGTAATTACGGTACATTAATTGGCGAAGCAACTGCTGAGAAAATTAAAAAAGAAATCGGTTCGGCTTATCCCGGAAACGAAGTAAGAGAAATGGAAGTGCGTGGCCGCAATTTAGCGGAAGGCGTGCCAAGAAGTTTCACCTTAAACAGCAATGAGATTTTAGAAGCATTACAAGATCCACTTTCTGGTATCGTCGCAGCCGTGAAGACAGCATTAGAGCAAACACCGCCTGAACTTGGTGCCGACGTCGCTGAACGAGGTATTGTTTTAACAGGTGGTGGTGCTTTATTACGTGACCTTGATCGTTTGCTGATCGAAGAAACTGGCTTACCTGCGATTATTGCTGAAGATCCTCTGACTTGTGTGGCGCGTGGCGGTGGTCGAGCGCTCGAAATGATTGATGAGAAAGGTAGCGACGTTTTTTCATTTGAATAAACTACTCCTAATAGCCAATATAAGGCCTTTACAAATTGCATTTGTGAAGGTCTTTTAGTTTCTGGATTTGAGTCATTAAACCATTATTCTCACATACTCCATCACTGAATACGCGCATGCTGATAGCCGTAATAATGTCAGTTGCGGTATTTTTTTTGGATGCACGCTTAGATTATTTTAAACCTGTAAGATCTTCACTATCGACCCTGGTTTATCCCATTCAGGCGACAGCCTCCTTGCCTAGCGATATCAAGGACTGGGCAAAAGAGTTTTTCAATGATCGTAAGCAACTTCGCGAAAAAATTGCTGTAATGAATGCAAATAATCTGCTGCAACAT
This sequence comes from Methylophaga thalassica, assembly GCA_011052985.1. Taxonomy (GTDB): domain Bacteria; phylum Pseudomonadota; class Gammaproteobacteria; order Nitrosococcales; family Methylophagaceae; genus Methylophaga; species Methylophaga aminisulfidivorans_A. Next base: position 1,097 of record DRHY01000021.1, on the reverse strand, counting down.
GTTCGCCTACAGAAATTGCAGTCCTTAGAACGTGAAAATATGAGGCTACGAAAATTGTTAGGCTCGTCTTTTCGACTGCAAGAGCGTGTTCAAGTTGCCGAATTATTAACGGTAGATCTCGATCCATTTTCACAACAAGTCGTCATTGATAAAGGCGATAATTACGGCGTTTATGTTGGACAAGCCGTGCTTGATGCGACTGGTGTCATGGGACAGGTATCTGAGACCTCATCGATGTCGAGTCACGTTATTCTGTTAACTGATCCTAGTCATAGCATTCCGGTACAAATTAATCGTAATGGTTTACGTGCAGTCGTGACTGGCCGTGGCTTAGGCGAGTTATTGCAAATGGATTTCTTGCCTCATAATGCGGATGTTCGTGTCGGAGATATACTCGTCACATCCGGGCTTGGTGGTCGATTTCCAGTGGGATATCCCGTGGGTCAAGTCGTTTCTGTTGATTTTCCTCAAGGCAAACCATTTGCCGACATCAAGGTCGAACCCGCCGCTAAATTATCCACTAGTCGAGAGGTCATGCTGGTATTGCCAGGTGAAAAAATTCATACCGGTATGGCTGAACCGCTTATTAAAAATGCCAGTTCAACGACAGCTCCATCGACATCTGAGGAGGCTGTAAGTGGCAACAATAATTGATTCTAGAAATGGTATTGTGATTTTTATCACGATCCTTATTTCAATGGTCATGATGCTCTTACCATTACCGGATATGGCACGTTTTTTCCGTCCTGAGTGGGTATTGATGACACTGATTTACTGGGCGATGGCTTTACCTCACCGTGTCAGTATTGGTGTTGCTTGGTTAACAGGGTTTACGATGGATATCATTGTCGGTGGTGATCTGGGTGTTATGGCCTTTAGTTATGCATTAGCCATATTCATAATTGCACGATTTCATTTACAGCTTCGTCAATACCCACTGTGGCAACAAGCCTTCACAATTTTTTCGGTCGTATTGATAGTAGAAGTCACCGATATTATGCTCACTGAAAAAACAGGTTATTGGTTAAGCTGGATGCCTGTATTGACCAGTACATTATTATGGCCTGTGATGTATGCCGTGCTGCGGAAAATCAGGC
>DRHY01000020.1 GCA_011052985.1 Methylophaga thalassica | reverse complement strand
TGCTCAAAATAGAGAAGAAGCAGAAAAAGTCAGCTGCGAAGTCTATTTAGACACATTGAGTTGGAAGTTACTATTTAAAGCGACAAATCAAAAGGCTCCAATGCCAAAAGAAGCCCCATCGTTAAAGTGGGCATATTATGCGATATCCAAATTGGGAGGTTGGCACGATAGTAAACGAACAGGGCGTGTTGGCACAAAAGCCATGTGGGACGGCTGGGTGAAGTTGGTATTTTTAGTCGAGTCCTATGCTTTTATGAAGGAACTCGACTTGTGATCAAGAGACAGGCTCGAAGCTCGAAGCTCGAAGCTCGAAGCTAAGCAATCTGCTTTTCAGCTAGGTTCAGCTCCATTGTCGCTTTTAATAAACGATAAAGGTTTATTGACGCATCAATCTCTTCTTTACGGTTAGTTAAGCTTTCAATATTTAATCCCAGAGGCACGTCTAAATGAGCGCAACTTTTTAGAATTGAGTCTAAATTTTCGCGGCAAATACGTACCGATTCACTCAATGGGTTTTGTGAATCTAACATCCGCCACTTAGTTGCCTCTGGTACTGAAATACCAAGCCACTGCATAAAATCTAAGGTTTTTTCACTGCCACAGGGCGTAAAGGTTAGGATTATACGTTGTGGCTCTATGCCTTGCGCTTTACAGCTACGTGCATAACTGGTGATCAAATCAATGGTCGCTTGTGCGTTGTAAACTGCCTGTGAGATAAAAAATTGACACCCTTGTGTGGTTTTTTCAAGTAGACGCTCATGCTCGTTACGTTTACTCGCATGGCGCTCAGCAATGGTTACACCACCTAAAAAGAAGTCATCCGCTTGCTCTGCCAATGTTTTATAGGCATCGGGTAAGTTAAGTTTTATATCGCCTTCAGATGATGGACTACCGACTAACACCACGTTTTTTAAATCAAACAGATTTTTAGTTTCGCTTAACCACTGTTTAAATTCCGCTACTTCGCGCTGCGCGACACTTTTATACGTGATCACGTCTTGATGCGATAAGCTACGTAATAACTGGCTATATTCACGTGGATCAACAGTTTGCTTAAATGGAAAAGGACGCGGCTTGTCAGTACGGCTGCTTTCATCTTGAATGTCGTAAATAATTACGCCATCGTATTCAATTTCATGTAAACGGTCCAACAGCTTTTGAGCGATTGTTTCAAGCTGCGCTTTATCAGTACCAATACGTGGCGGGGTAGTACCAATTAAGTACACACCTTGATTGGTATCTTCAATTTTCTGTTGTAGTGATAAAGCCATAATCCTCATTCCAGCCGTTTTAATATCTATGGCGTACAATATAGCAGCCATTTAGACGTCTAGATAGATCTTTTTGGTGAGTTTTTTTCAATAAACATGAGTTTTATTCATATTGAAATAGCGTTGCTATTGCGCTTATACACAACTGTTTACATAATTTATTGCCTCAGGGGTCTTATATTGACTTGCTTTGTTGCATAATCGTGTGTCTAAAAATAAGAAATATATTCAACTAACAAGGGATAACAATGAAATTTAAATTATTAGCAACCAGCCTTGCGGTAACGCTTGCGCTGGGCGGCTGTGCGAGTAACAGCGGCTCTAACATGGTCAAAGAAGTTGAGATTGAACAGTCAACGGTTGCCAGCAGCAATGATCGGGTGTTCTCACAGAATTATTTATTAGAAGAGCTTGATAACGGTTTACGCGTTATGGTGGTTAAAACTGATTACCCTGATGTGGTATCACTACAAATTCCGGTGTCAGTCGGTTCTCGTAATGAAGTAGAAGCGGGTAAAACTGGCTTTGCACACTTTTTTGAACACATGATGTTTAAAGGCTCAGAAAAATTCCCGCAAGATGTGTACTCAGACATCCTGAAAAATTCAGGGGTTGATAACCGCGCTTACACTACCAATGATTACACTAATTATCACTTAAACTTTTCCAAGCAGCACCTTGATAAGGTACTTGAAATTGAAGCGGATATTTTTCAAAACCTCACTTACTCAGAAGAGCAATTCCGTACCGAAGCGCTTACTGTAAAAGGCGAATACCTTAAAAACAATGCCAGCCCAATTCGTAAGTTGCTTTCAGCCGTGCGTAATGAAGCATTTGAAAAACATACCTATAAACACACCACCATGGGCTTTTTTGAAGATATTGAAGCCATGCCTGAGCAAATGGCGTACGGTAAAGAGTTTTTTGAAAAGTTCTATAAGCCTGAATATGTATCGTTAGTAATTGTCGGTGATGTCGATCCGCAAGCAACTATGGCAATGGTGAAAAAGCATTGGGGTAATTGGCAAAAAGGCGATTACGTTGCTGATATTCCAACCGAGCCTAAACAACAAGCAGCCAAATACGTGCATGAGCAAAACGAAGGACTACCAGGGCATTGGTTATTGGTTTCATACAAAGGTACTGCTTGGCAGCCGAAACAAAAAGACCGCGCAGCGCTTGATTTACTATCACAGCTTTATTTCTCAAACAACTCTGACTTATACCAAGAGCTAGTGGTTGATAAGCAAATCGCCAGCCAAATGTTTAGCTATAACCCAGATACGAAAGATCCGGGCTTATTGCATGTTTTTGTCAAAGTTGAAAATGAAGCTGATTTAGCGGTAGCGCGTGATGCCATCAATAACACCTATGCAAAAGCACGCACTGAGCTGGTTGATAGCCAAAAATTAGCCGATTTAAAATCAAATCTAAAATACAGCTTTATCAATGGCCTAGACTCATCACAAGCAATTGCGTCAACCCTTGCCAGTTATATGCATTTTGAGCGCGATCCAGAAGTGGTCAATCAATTATATGCAACGGCAGATAGTATCAGCGCGCAAGATATTCAAGATATTGCTAATAAGTACTTTGTCGATAGCAGCCGAACTACCGTGACTATGTCGGCGCTTGATAAAATCGCTGGTTTTGAGCAAGAAGTTGATTTAAATAGCCTCGTTGCTAGCAAACACACAGTGCAACAGCGTCACTTTAAGGTGCTTGATAAAACTAATAGCTCGCCATTGATTGATATTAATTGGTTATTCCATACAGGTGCGGCGGCGGATCCTAAAGGTCAAAAAGGCGTGGCTGCGTTAACCGCTGCAATGCTTGCGCAAGGTGGCTCGCAGTCGAAGAGCTATAACGATATCAAAAAAGCATTGTATCCACTGGCAGGTAGCTTTGGCTATCAAATTGATAAAGAAATGATTTCTTTACAAGGGCGAGTCCATAAAGACAATGCAGCACAATGGTACGCATTAGTTAGTGAGCAGTTACTAAATCCAGGCTTTAGAGAAGATGACTTTAAACGTTTGAAAAAAGAGCTGATCGACGGTATTAAATCAGGCCTTAAAGCATCTAACGATGAAGAACTAGGTAAAGAAGTGCTTTATCATAAGCTCTATCAAGGTCACCCGTATGAAAGCTACAATTATGGTGACTTGTCAGACTTAGCAGCATTAACACTAGATGATGTGAAAGCGTTTTACGCGAAAGAGTTTACGCAAGCTAAGCTAACAGTCGGTTTAATTGGTGCAGTGCCTGAGTCACTTAAAGCAACCATGTTTGCTGATTTAAGCGAGCTGCCAAAAGGCCAGCAAAGCCGTTTATCAATCCCTGATGCGCCAGTGCTGAAAGGTCACCATGCAACGATTGTCGAGAAATCAGCGCAATCAACAGCGGTATCGTTTGGTTTCCCGATTGATACTATTCGTAGCAGCGCAGACTGGACGGCACTGTGGTTAGTGCGTTCATACTTTGGTGAACACCGCAGTTCAAATGCATACCTTTATGAGCGTATTCGTCAAACGCGCGGTATGAACTACGGCGATTACGCTTATATTGAGTACTTCCCACGTGGTATGTTCCAAACTAAACCTGATGCAAACTTGGGTCGTTCAGAGCAAATCTTCCAAGTGTGGCTTCGCCCGCTGCGCTCAAACAACGATGCGCATTTTGCAACTCGCACAGCGCTGTTTGAACTTGATAAGCTAATCAAAAATGGCATGACTGAAAAAGATTTTGAGGCAACGCGTAACTTCTTGATCAACTTTGTGCCGCAAATGGTCGCAAGCCAAAACCGCCAGTTAGGTTACGCGCTCGATAGCGAGTTTTATAATACTGAGTCGTTTGTGAAGTATGTCACCACTGAGCTTGAAAAGCTGACCTTGGCTGATGTCAATCGCGTGATTAAAGCTAATTTACAAACTGATGATATCCAGTATGTGTTTATTACCGGTGATGGCAAAGACATGCAAAAACGCCTAGCGTCAGAGCAAACATCGCCTATGGTGTATAACGCAGAAAAACCAGCTGAACTGGTTGCTGAAGATAAAGTAATTGCTGATTACAAGCTGGCAATTCCAGCGAAAAACATCGAAGTAGTTGCGGTAGAAAGCGTATTTGAGTAACTAAGTTTTTAATACTTGAATAAAGTGCCCCAATTATTGGGGCACTTTATTTTTTTACTCTACAAACTTAAGTTTATAAGTTAGTTATATCTAATAACTAGAACAAATAACCACAGCGTTAACACATCTGACTTGAAATCCGTTAAACTAAAACAAAGCATATCCAGTATTAATTTAAGGCCGTTCTATGCGTCATGAAATTTGGCAACAGCTTCGCACCGAAGCAAAAGAAGTCGTTACCCGTGAACCTTTATTAGCGAGTCATGTGTATTCATGCATTCTAAATCATGAGTGTTTAGGGTCTGCGTTGAGTTTTATCGTTGCCAATAAGTTATCTGATGCTGTGGTATCTGCATTTACTATACGTGAATTGTTTGATCAGGCTTTTGTTGAGTGTGATCGCATGTTGACTCATGTGGCTCATGATATAAAAGCGGTTAAAGATCGTGACCCTGCTGCCGATACTTATTTAACTGTGATATTAAATTTAAAAGGTTTCCATGCAATTCAAGCACACCGACTCGCCCATTGCTTATGGTTACAAAACCGTAAAGAACTCGCTCGCTTTATTCAAAGCCGTACCTCAGAAGTATTTGGCGTTGATATCCATCCTGCTTGTAAAGTCGGCCATGGTATTATGTTTGACCATGCAACTGGTATAGTCATTGGTGAAACAGCGGTTATTGAAGATAACGTATCAATTTTACAATCAGTCACTTTAGGTGGTACTGGGAATGAAAAAGGCGATCGTCATCCGAAAATTCGCGCTGGTGTTTTAATTGGCGCCGGTGCAAAAGTACTCGGTAATATTGAGGTCGGCGAGGGTGCACGAATTGGTGCAGGCTCTGTGGTGCTAAGTGCTGTACCGCCACACACCACGGTTGTAGGTGTACCAGCTAAAATTGTTGGCAAGCCAAATTGTCCCTGTCCAGCGCAAAGTATGAATCAGAACTTTTTAGAAGTTGATGAGCCACAAAACGAATCACACACCAGTGCCATGCTCTAAGTAAAAAAACTTAAAAGGAATTAAGCATGAGTAAACATAGTCCATTTTCGCTAGCTCTGGCATTTATTACAGGTGTTGTTTTAACGTGGGGCTACTTTACGTGGAGCTCTGACGAAGCAGCACCTGCGGCTACTACACAAACACAAGTACTTGAACAAGAAGTCAAAATGTTACCTACCAATACCGTAGCATCAGAGCTTGAAACAGTGTCGAAACCGCAGCAAGTTGCAGATAGTACCCCGACTACTGAAGATAGGTCAGCGCAAACAGCTGATGAACAACCCCTTGAGGAGCAACTGCAGCAACTTAAGCATGAATTAGCGCAGCAACGAGCGCTGGTTAAACGTTACCAAACACAAGCTCAAGCACCTGCTGATTTTGAGCAAGCTTTATTAGATAAGTTTGAGCAGCAAAGCCGTAATGAAGAATGGGCATATCGCACAGAAACAGCCATGAAAGATTTTTTGCAAACCGCAGATCTAAGCATCAGCCCTGAGCTGGTCAGTGCGCAGTGTAAAAGCTCGGTGTGTAAATTTGAACTTGCAGCACCAAAAGATAATGATGACTTTACTCACACCCAATGGCGCGAGCTTAATGATCAGTTGGTCAAACAGGATTTTTGGCAACAATTTACCGTTAGCACCTCTAAATCCAGCGATCGCGACTTTTCTTTATTGCTTGCTACCGAATCGGAATAACCAGCTTCGGGAACAAGCAAAATAAACTAACTAACAATAGATTGAATGATTCCATCCGCTAATTCAGTCACAAGCGCATCGCCTTGATTCACTTGTGACGTTGATTTTATAACCTTTCCTTGCTCGTTTTTAGTAATACTATAGCCACGGGCGAGTACATTAAGCGGACTGACAGATCCTAACCGACTAGCTTGTAGCGCCAGCGTATTTTGACTGCTGCGTAATTGCTGTTGCATACTTTGTTGTAAGCGCGCTTGCAGTTGCTGTAATTGATGAGCTGCTTGAGTGAGTTTTCGATCTGGTGAACGCTGCATCAAACGTGGCATTAAATTGTTTAAGCGACGTTCATATTGATAAATACGCTGTTGCATTGCTTGTTGTAATGCCACCGTTAATTCATCTAAACGTTGTGCTTGTTGATTTAATTGATTACGCGGATGGCACAATGTTAAACGGTGCTCAAGTGCTGTTGCAATGCTTTGCTTTGCAGATAACTGATGTTTAAACGCATTGGCTAAGCGATTTAATTGTTGTTGAATTTGATTATACAGTTCGCTGCTATTAGGGCTGACTAGCTCAGCAGCAGCGGAGGGGGTAGCAGCGCGGATATCGGCTACGTAGTCACTAATCGTAGTATCAATTTCATGCCCGACGGCGCTGATGATAGGTAGTTTACTGGCATAAATAGCCCGTGCCAGCAATTCATGGTTAAAGCACCATAAGTCTTCCAAAGAGCCACCACCGCGGCCTAAAATAAGCACATCAACTTCATTGCGGGCGTTGGCGAGATTAATTTTATCTATCAGTTGTAAATGGGCGTCTTTACCTTGCACCATCGCAGGGTAGATCACTACTTCTAGTTGCGGGGCGCGGCGCTTAAGTACGGTTAAAATATCTTTAATTGCGGCGCCGGTTGCTGATGTAATTACCCCCACGCGATGTACAACACTTGGTAGTGGCTGCTTGTATGCAGAGCTAAATAGACCCTCAGCCGCGAGACGCATTTTTAATTCATCAAACTGTTGCTTTAATAGTCCTTCACCAGCCGCTTCCATGTGTTCAACAATCAGCTGATAGTCTCCACGCGGTTCATACAGCGATACTCGGGCTCGAACTGTCACTTGTGCGCCGTTTTCTGGGCGATAGCGTTGGCCACGATTGTTACCGCGCCACATGGCTGCTTTAACTTGGGCGCGATCATCCTTAAGCGTAAAATACCAATGCCCAGACGCCGGGGTAATGAAGTTTGAAATCTCACCGGTTAAAATTAACGATGCGAAGCCTTGTTCAAGCACGGTTCTTATTTCTCTATTTAACCTAGAAACGGTATAAATCGTTTGCTGCTGGGGTGTTATAGCCATAAAGCGACTCTAAAAAGCGATGATGGCGGTATTTTATCATAAATAATTGTGAAATCTTATTTACTCATGCCCATAACGCTGATAAAATTTGGCCGCAATTCCTTAAACAAGATCCACATGTGAGAAGTTGCCAAAATGCTTAGAATTGCTAAAGAAGCTCTTACCTTTGATGACGTACTTTTAGTACCAGGTCATTCTACTGTTTTGCCACACACGGCAAACATTTCAACTCGCTTAACGCGTGGTATCAAACTTAACTTGCCGCTAGTTTCAGCATCTATGGATACTGTTACCGAAGCACGCTTAGCAATTGCGCTGGCGCAAGAGGGCGGTTTAGGTTTTATCCACAAAAACATGACTATTGAAGAACAAGCTAAAAACGTACGTAAAGTTAAAACGTACGAAGCAGGCATTGTTTCTTTTCCTGTGACTGTGACAGCGGATTTAACGATTGCAGATGCGATTGCACTTGCTGAAGAAAAAGGCTTTTCAGGTTTTCCGGTAACGGATGCTGAAAACGGCCTTGTTGGTATTGTGACCAGCCGCGATATGCGTTTCGAAACTAAGCTTGAGCAACCGGTTTCAACAGTGATGACTAAAAAAGAAAAGTTAGTGACTGTTAAAGAAGGTGCAGCACGGGAAGAAATTTTAGGCCTAATGCACGAACACCGCATTGAAAAAATTCTTGTTGTTGATGATGCATTTAAATTAAAAGGCATGATCACTGTAAAAGATTATCAAAAAGCCCAAGATAAGCCTCATGCATGTAAAGACGAGCAAGGTCGTCTTCGTGTCGGTGCTGCTGTTGGTGTAGGCCCAGGTACTGATGAGCGTATTGCTGCATTAGTTGAAGCGGGCGTTGATGTATTACTAATTGATACCTCACATGGTCATTCACAAGGTGTTATCGACCGTGTTGCAGAAACTCGCCAAGCATACCCTGAACTACAAATTGTAGCGGGTAACGTTGCTACTGCGGAAGGTGCGATTGCGCTTGCAGACGCCGGTGTTGATGCCGTTAAAGTAGGAATTGGCCCAGGTTCAATCTGTACTACGCGTATTGTTACTGGTTGTGGTGTACCACAAATCACCGCTATCTCTGATGCTGTTGATGGCCTAAAAGGTCGTGACATTCCAGTAATTGCTGACGGTGGTATTCGTTTCTCTGGTGATATCGTAAAAGCACTTGTAGCTGGTGCATCATGTGTGATGGTGGGCTCAATGCTAGCGGGTACTGAAGAAGCGCCTGGTGAAGTAGAGCTTTACCAAGGCCGTTATTACAAGTCATACCGTGGTATGGGCTCGCTTGGTGCGATGAACCAAAAAGAAGGTTCATCAGATCGCTATTTCCAAAAGTCAAATCAAGCAGACAAGCTTGTGCCAGAAGGTATTGAAGGTCGTGTGGCTTATAAAGGCCCAATCGCGACAATCATTCACCAACAAGTTGGCGGCTTGCGCAGCGCAATGGGTTTAACTGGTTGTGCCACGATTGAAGAATTAAACACTAAACCTCAGTTTGTACGTGTTACGTCAGCTGGTATGGGTGAGTCACATGTTCATGATGTGCAAATCACTAAAGAAGCACCTAACTACCGCTTAGGTTAATCAATATACTTTATTGAAATTACTGGGCTAGCTTTTGCTGGCCCTTATTTATTTTTAGTCATTCAGGTTACCTGAGTGCTAGTTCTTGACTAACGAGACCCTCAATGAGCAAAGACATTCACGATTCACGAATTCTTATTTTAGACTTTGGTTCGCAATACACGCAATTGATCGCCCGCCGTGTGCGAGAAATTGGTGTTTACTGTGAACTGTGGGCATGGGACGTAACGGAAGAGCAGATCCGTGAGTTCAATCCACAAGGTATCATTCTATCGGGTGGCCCTGAGTCAACAACCTTAGAAAACAGCCCGCGTGCCCCTGAGTATGTATTTAATGCCGGCGTACCAGTACTTGGCATTTGTTACGGTATGCAAACAATGGCTACTCAGCTTGGCGGCAGCGTGCATAGCTCTGATAAAAAAGAGTTTGGGTATGCGCAGGTTGAAAAAGTAGGCAACTGTGCATTATTTGACGCGATTGAAGATCATATTACTGATGGTGGCAATGGCATTTTAGACGTGTGGATGAGCCACGGCGATAAAGTAATGGAAATTCCAGATACGTTTAAAACCACAGCTAAAACATCTACCTGCCCACATGCGGCAATGTCTAACGAAGAAAAACGTTTTTACGGCGTACAATTTCACCCTGAAGTAACTCACACCCATCAAGGCCAACGTTTACTAGAACGCTTTGCGATTGATATTTGTGGTTGTGAAAAATTGTGGACTGCTGCAAAGATCATTGATGACGCCATAGAGCGCATTAAAGCGACTGTAGGCGATGACGAAGTGATTTTAGGCCTATCTGGTGGTGTTGATTCATCAGTGGTAGCTATGCTTATTCACCGCGCGATTGGCGACCGCTTAACCTGTGTATTTGTTGATAACGGCTTACTGCGTTTAAACGAAGGTCAGCAAGTAATGGATATGTTTGGCAATAAGTTTGGTCTAAACATCATCAAAGTGGATGCCGAAGAATTATTCTTAGCGGATCTTGCTGGTAAATCAGATCCAGAAGACAAGCGTAAAGCTATTGGTCATACATTTATCAAAGTATTTGATAGCGAATCTAAAAAACTTAAAAATGCAAAATGGTTAGGTCAAGGTACTATCTACCCAGATGTAATCGAGTCAGCAGCCTCTGCGACGGGCAAAGCGCATGTGATCAAGTCTCACCATAATGTGGGCGGCTTACCAGATGACATGGAAATGGGCTTAGTTGAGCCACTACGTGAATTATTTAAAGATGAAGTACGTAAAATTGGTTTAGAACTCGGTTTACCGTACGACATGCTTTACCGTCACCCATTCCCAGGACCTGGTCTAGGTGTGCGTGTACTTGGCGAAATCAAAAAAGAGTACTGTGATTTATTACGCCGTGCCGATGCTATCTTCATTGAAGAGCTACACAAAGCTGAGCTTTACCATAAAGTAAGCCAAGCGTTCACGGTATTCTTACCGGTGAAGTCTGTTGGCGTTATGGGCGATGCCCGTAAGTATGATTGGGTTGTAAGTCTTCGTTGTGTAGAAACTATCGACTTTATGACTGCACGTTGGTCACATTTACCGTATGAGTTCTTAGGTCTGGTTTCAAACCGCATCATTAACGAAATCGACGGTATCTCACGCGTTGTTTACGATATTTCAGGTAAACCACCGGCCACGATTGAATGGGAATAAACCTTTAAAAGGTTTTTCTAACTGATTATAAAACGGCGAATTAGTTGACTAATTCGCCGTTTTGTTTATTTAAAAAGCAGTTAAACTAAAAAAGTGATTTTTTTCTTTACCTTTAGCGAAAGGTCTCTATAATTCGTCGTCATTGCAGGGGCGTAGTTCCAATTGGTAGAACAGCGGTCTCCAAAACCGATGGTTGGGAGTTCGAGTCTCTCCGCCCCTGCCATTTCTTCTTTACATCGTTTTTATTACTTCTTATATTGTTCTTGTGTTTAAATCTACTGAGTTGTTATGCATCCACGATACGCAGCTATTTTTGGTATAGAAAACCTCGAACTCAATCAGCATTTTCGCTCTGACTCTATTGTCGAGCAAGTGTGTGAGCAATCAAGTACAGCACAGCCGCTAACCGTTGCGCTCAACACACAACTATTCGCAGACTTAAAGCGCGCCGTTGCGCCATTACCAATAGAACAAGTAGTGCAAAGCGATAGCTTTGCTTGGCATAATGGTCTGCTTAGCGTACCAAGCTCACAGCTTACTGCCGATAATAAACGCGCGCTCTGGGCGCTGATGAGTAAACACCTTGATAACCTTTAAACCTGTTACTGAATCATCCATTGCTGCGCTGATGCGTGTTGAAAACGCCTGTCACACTCATCCGTGGACAGTAAACACCATGCAATCGTGTTTAGCTGGGCGCTATTTTAATTTAGCGGCATTTCAGGCTGAACAAATGGTCGGGTTTTATATCGGTGAAAAAGCAGGGCCTGATTTTACCTTAATGGATATTTGTGTCGCACCTGATTTTCAGGGGCAGGGCATTGCTAAACAATTGCTTGCGGCGTTTATCGGCTATGGTGAACAACACAATGCAGAAAACTTATTTTTAGAAGTGCGTGAAACCAACACCCGTGCCATTGCCTTGTACGAACAGGCTGGGTTTAGTGAAATGTCGGTTCGTAAAGATTATTACCCCAGTGATGATCCGGCAAAAAATGGTCATGAAGATGCCATTTTAATGGGCATGACACTGCTATTTGGTCAGTTAACCTAAGCTCAGGTTAACTACGTACTTTATAATTCGGTTAGCGGTTCTTGCTGTAAGGTGTATTTAATCGACTCAATTAAACTCAGTGCTAAATAATCACGTCGGCTCTGATCGCGACCACGTAAGTTATCCTCAAGTGCCGCAGCAGCATGGTGAATATTACTAAAGCCAAAACATCCCGCACTGCCTTTTAAGCTATGTGCAAGTGCCCTTAGTTGTTGCCATTCATTGGCACTGTGTAATTGCGTTACTTGAGTTAAATAATCAGGTAATTTTGAACGGTAGTCGTTGTTGATTTGTTGAAATTTTTCACTATTGAGCAAGTTTTCCCATTTATTTTGGGTGTCTTTTTCAATATTTAAATAGCTAACCAGTACACTTTCTAAGGCATCTTTGTCGATAGGTTTAGCAAGTGCCTCATCACAACCGGCTTGTAAATAGGTATTTACATCATGTTTCATCACGTTAGCAGTCAGGGCGATGATTGGGCCAGCGTAGGCTGCGTGACGTAGCATCTGAGTGGCTTCTAAGCCTCCCATCACCGGCATTTGCATATCCATAATGATCAGTTGATAGTCGTTTACCAGTGCCATTTCAACGGCCTCAGCACCATTGTTAGCTATATCAGGTTCAAGCCCCCATGTTTGTAAGAGTAACGTGATCAACACTTGATTATCTGGGTTATCTTCAGCGACTAAAATATTGGCATCAAAGCTGTTTTGTGCAAATGAAAGCTGTAAATCTTTCTCTGCACTGAGTTGGCTCAACTCAGTTAGCATCGGGGTTAAATGTTCGCTGTCTGTCGCTAAGTTACAGGCAATTTGTACGCTAAAACAGCTACCTTTACCGGGTGTACTTTGTACATAAACATCACCACCGAGCAATTGCGCTAAGTTTTTAGAAATACATAACCCTAATCCCGTACCGCCAAAGCGTCGTGTGGTGGTTGCATCAGCTTGTTCAAATGGTTTAAATACTCGCTCAACTTCACGTTCCGACATGCCAATACCGCTATCTTGAATTGCAAATTCAATGAGTTGTGAATCACTATCATAAGTAATATCTAAGGTGATCAAGCCTTGCTCGGTAAACTTCACCGCATTACTGGCAATATTGATGAGAATTTGTTTTAAACGAGTGCTATCGCTATTAATTATTCGCGGCAATGGTAAGTGAAAGTTGATATTACAATTGAGCTTTTTCTCTTGCGATAAAGGCCGAATAATTGAATCTATATCATGAACTAATTGCACAATATCAAGCGGTTCTTTTTCAACAGCGAGCTTTTCGGCTTCGATTTTAGATAAGTCTAAAATATTATTAATTAGCTCAAGCAGGTGCTTTGAATTGCGTAATATAGTGCTTAGGTGCAAAGCATCACCGCTGGTTTTATTACTGTGCAACAGTTGCTCGGTAAAACCCATAATAGCGGTCAATGGCGTACGAATTTCATGACTCATATTGGCTAAAAAGCGGCTTTTTAATTGGTTGGCTTGCTCTGCTTGGGCAATGGCAACCTCTAGCTGACTGTTCATGGTTTCAAGCGCTTTAGTACGGCTTTCAACTTTATCTTCAAGGTGATGCTTGTATTCTTCAAGTTCGTCTTGATAATGGCGAATTTGATTCACCATGTGATTAAAGTCGTTAAATAACACACCCACCTCATCGTTATTGTGAGCGGGTAAATACACTGATAAATCACCATCACCAACCCGATGACTGGCGGCGCCAAGTAACTCGATTGGGTTAAGCAGTAAATTACGTACCACAATAAAAATCAGCATCGGCAGAGTGATCACTGAAATGATCACGATTAACGCGGTAATTAAGCTGATCGCTTTGCCCGATTGATACAGCAAAGCTTTGGGGATGGTAGAAACATAATAATAACCACCGCTCATTTGGATGGCGTAAATCATCCGCTCGACTTTGTCGATACTTGATAATTCTATGGTTGAAAGCTTACCCAGATATTATTAGCGTGAATTTGATTTCACCTGACGGTCAAAGTGATGCCTATTACTCCAGTAATTTAAATACTGCCCCAACCAGTTACCCGTTTTTTTCGCAAGTATTGCAAAGTAACTTACGCCAGCAGCAATTTATGGTGCAAAAGCAAGATGGCACCACCAGCTTGTATTTTATTCAACGTATTTACAGTGCTGATTACTACCTCAAGCGCCCGCAACAACTTGGCTTTATTGTGGTGCATGTTGAACCATCGATTTTAAATTCCAGTATTTTAGAAGCCCCCTATAACAACACACTGAATTTATTACTAACCAATAACGGCAAAATATTATTTAGTTCAGACTACGATAAACGCGGTCAATATATTAGTGAATATGAACTTGAACAGATCCATAAACTCGCTGATCTGGGTAAGCTTTCTGAATAGCTGGCAAATACATCCATTAGCGCGCCTAACCTGCGAGTGTAATTACCGTTGTCGCGCAAGTCATCGGCTAAAAAGTCACTGAGTACCGGAGAGGTTGAAAGCAATTTTGTGGTTGAGTGGAACGAATCAATGTAGTTGAACATTTTTTGCTGTTGCTGCTCAACAAAGCGACTCACAATAAGCTCAGCTTGCTTTTGCGTAGAGCTGGTTACGTTGGTGAGAGTAAAACCACCTAAAAACAGTAACGGCAAAATCACCAACGGCGTGATATACCATAATAATCTTATACTTAGCTTACTGGTTTTCATACCCAAACAAAATATCCTCCATGCAATCTTTCAATAGTATGCGTTAGCGTAAAATTACACAAGTTTAGCGCGCTGGCTGCTGCGATAGGGTTAGCCTGAATTGAAACTAAATTATCGGCTAATTACTTACAATCGTTGCTTTTTTGGCTAAGACAAACAAGGTATAATGGCGGCAATTCTATTTTCAAATTACAGTGCGCAGCAAAGACCTTTGCTTAGGGTTGTTTTAGTGGCGCCTTGTTATGACTTAAAGCGGCTTACATGTCTAATTTATTAAACGAAATCAATACGCGACGCACGTTCGCTATCATCTCGCACCCTGATGCCACCCAGCCTTTCAACGCTTAAAACCACCTTTCATTGCACACCACAATCACATCTCTACGTACTGAATTTAAAGGCTTTTTGTCTTTTTCTCGTTTCTTTGCTTTTCAATGATGTTCAAGCGTAACCTCGGAAAGTGTGTACAAACTTGAGTACAAATTCCGTTTTAGAGGCCTTTGGCGAAAATTTCATGACACAAATCTGGCTGTAGGCCTTGTGGTTACTGGGTTTGATGAAGAAAGTACCTCTTGCTTTTGGTACTTTGGTTTCGATATTACAAAAGCGGAAAAAATGCGATCATCTCTAGTTTTTTGTTTATAAGCTTATGAATTTAAAGGGTTCGTCATTGTGGTTTTTGGTGTGTCATCGTTGCGAGTGTACAAACAGTGTGTACAAATTTTTCTCGTTAGGCGTGTTGATTGCTATTCATGACACAAGCCGCCTTGTAGCCCTTGTTATTCATAGGTTTGAGCTGAAAAGTACCTAATAGCAACATTTGTGTTTTGATAAGGCTGATCTTCTGAACAAATCATGCATCTTTCTGACCATCAACAAGTGATGAATCAGGCGATGATAGCTTTTCATTGATTTTCAGGAGAATGCAGATGACAGCAGTAGCGCACCAGATAACCCCTTTTCTAACATCTTACGAAGTGATGGCTCGTTACCACATTAGCTATACGACGCTCTGGCGAAGAATAAAAGATGGCAGCTTGCCGCAACCTCGTATCAACCGAAATACACGAAACAAGCTGTGGCACATTGAAGACTTGGAGGAGTATGAGAAGAAAGAGGACTGAGCCTCTTTCTTTTATTTTACTGTCCGAAACGCCAGTTGAATGGAAAGCCTGTCGGCTCGATGATGGTTTCTAGTTGTTGATACCAAACGTCGTAAGCATGACGCATTTCATCCAGGTACTGATATTGGTTGTAGATAGCATCCAACCCTTTTTTGCTGTGGCCAATCATCAACTCGGCAACTTCTTGCGTCGTGATGGCCGACATACGCGTTCGCATCGTTCTGCGAAGATCATGCATAGACCAATGTTCCATCTCAATACCAAGCGACCTGCGAGCCCAGATTTTCACATTGTTAGGAATAGTGGTATCAAAGCCATTTGTGGCAAGCTCATCTTGTCCGTTCGCGGGAAACAGGTAAGTTGATTTACTCATCTGCATCGCCAGTTCAATCAGCTCTATAGCAGGTTTAATCAATGGCCGCATGATTGGCGCTCCAATTTTCTCACCTTGTTTGCGGATCTCTATAGGCACTGTCCACATTGCAGATTGCAAGTCAAAGTGATGCTTTTCAGCTTGAATGAGTTCTCCCTTGCGACCGCCCAATAGCAGAAGCAATTTAATGTAGATGCGGTTCTTCTCAGTAATTTTTGACTCGTGCAAATAGCGCCAAAGTATCCTGATCTCGTTATCGTTTAGCACCCGAGTTCGTTTACCTTTCTTACCACCAACCTTCTTTGCTGTGATCCCAGCAGCAGCGTTAATTTCCAAAATCTGTTCATCTATCAGCCAGTCATAAAACTTATGCAGCACAGAAACTAGGCGTTCTGTGTTTGAAGGGGACGACTCCGAAACCTCACGAAGACAGTTTCTTAAGGACAATTCATTGATGTCAGTTAATGGGTACTTGCCAAGTCGGGGCAGCAAATATATTTCACTGCTTCGTTTTTGGTAGTGCCACGTTTTCTCCTTTAGCCCTTGCTTACCGGCAGAGTCTATCCAGTCTCGAAAAATCGATTCGAAGCTTTGGTTGGCAGAATACTTGGCCCGTTCCTGCTGAAGGTAGAGCTTGGGATTTCTGCCCTGATCAAGTACTGCCCTTAACCTATCCAGCTCATTCCTGGCTTCAGCAAGCTTCATTAGTGGGTAAGTACCTATGTCTACCCGCTGTTGCTTGCCATCGAAGCGATAACGAAACTGAAAAACAATTTTGCCCTTGGGCGATACCCGAGCACTTAGCCCATCTCGGTCGGCTTTTACTACGGTTTCTTTTGCTTCTTTATTTAACCTGGCATCGAGCCAGCTAACTGATAACGCCATGTTATAAGCCCAGCCCTAGTTTTGATTTTAATGATTGTTTACGTGATTCTGCTTTGGGTTCTGGCGCTGTACTCACAGAAGTAATTTCAACTTCTGGAGCATGGCCATCCACCGGTACAGATGCCGTGGATAGATTGGGTTGGCTCATGTGAATTAACCCAAAGGTGGCCAGCATCCGCAGACGCTCAGCGCGTTCTCGTGGCGGCGTCTTTTCCAATTCTTTGAGCAGTTCAGGGTGGCTCCCTGGGGGAATGTTGACGACAACTCTCATAATCAGGCCCCATAAAACCAGAAGCCTCGGACGTTCGCCAAAACAGACTGTTCCGGCACGATGATCTTGCTTCGTGAAAAAATCTCCTTGGCCGCTTCCTTATAAGCCAAGGCTCCACCTCCGGCGATCAATACCAAGTCCGCATTAATGCTTTCGTCGCGCATAGATTGGCGCATGGCTGTAAGAGCGACAGGCGCTACCTTTTTCATGGCAGCATTCAGATAAGGTGAAATATCGACTTTTTCTCCAAATAGCAGGACCTGCAAGTCGCCTGTTCTCATGGCTTTTTCAAGTCGATCCATTCCTACTTTGGCACCGTGATCTTCTGAAATCAGCTTATCAATGGTTTCCAGTAGCACGGACATTGCCTGAAGGCTGGTTCCTGAAGAGCTGTAACGAATTTCTCCGGCCTCAAGAGCAACCCAATCAACAGAAAAGAAGCCGGGGTCTATGACGACGACGCGACCTTCTTCAATTAAGCCCAAATCACCACCTGTTTGAACCAGATCCATATAGGCACCGGCAGGCTGCGGCAGCACTTTGACGTCATGAACGGTGATGCTGCGCTTAGGCGTCACTTGATGAACACCTTTTAAACGCTTCACAAGGTCAGACTTACGTTGTGGTTCATGAAACTGGGAAACCGGTAATCCAGTGACAACCAAATCGATGGACTCTGTTTCAGCCATTAACAAGGCGGCATGAAAAAGCGCCCTATAGGTTTTTGTGGTGGGATATTCCGGGTGGAGCTCTCGTTCCCAGCCTTGAAGGCGTCCAGCAGGAACACCTGCGGCCCAGCGCTCATTATCGACAGATACATACAAACAAGTGTCATCATCGCCTCCACCGATACGCTCTGGCATACGATCCGCAGGACCGGCACCCGCAGGTAGAATAATGGTTTTCGGTTCACTACCTGATTGGCCAATTGCCAGCTTCAGGTTTGAGTAACCGATATCTACGCCTAGTACAAACATACTTATCTCCTGTGCACTCAAAGTGCTCTAACGGTTTTCAATCAACCGCACTGGTCACGCTTGGGCTTTTCCAAGTGCTCTGGCGGTTCACTCAAATGTCATTATCAGGATTCGGTGCACTGGCGGTGGGCAGAAAGGTGACAAATCCTTTCATCTATCTGCCTATTGCATTTTCGCAAAAGTATGAGAATAGGCTCTGTTTGGCGGCTGGTGACCTAGCCAAAAAAATCGAGACGCCAAACGTCGTTTGCATTCTGGCCTGAACTTGCCAAACGGTTTGTATCTTCATGGCGATACGTCTTTTTAGGTGTTTTCAAGTGAAATCGGCCTGTATCCCTTGTCAGGTATGGGATTGCGCGAGTTGATTTATATCGAGACGCCAAACAGTGATTGTTACGGCAGTTTTACGTTTGGCGTTTCGATCCAAAAGCCAAACGGATAGTGGTTTTGGCTTTTGGGGTTAATTGGATGGGGAAATTGGTTTGGTAGAAATCGTCAATGAACAATGGAAAGCAGATGTATCAGATTTACTTCAGCAAGAAACGGACAGGCTAAAAGCACTGGCACGAGCTGAAGTTGATGACTTTTGGGTTACCCATTACAAGGTTCGTGAAAATGAGCCATTTAAAGATTGGGGGCTGCTTGGTGTCCGTATCAGAGACTTTAAGTATGGCTTTGGCATAGAGTGGTACATCAACAGTTTTCACGGTCAACGAGGCAAGCGCGTTGTCTTTAGCAAGGGTCTGCGTATTTCAAAGACGAAGCTGAGATACTCATTTTTGGACTGCCAAGGTCTAGCCAAAGAATGGGAGTTAGCGCTGGCCATGGAGAAAGAAGAATTCTTCAGTGATGTTCGACGCCAGGTTGATAAGCTCAACATGCTGCGTCGCAGAGTGAATGCCTACTGAATTATCGGCGCTACTTCACTCGCGGTAACTGGTCCCAGCGTGTTGTGTAAGCGGGAGACAAATGCTCTCGCTTCATTGACCAATCTTTCTTCGTACCTTGTCCAGCAAAGAAAACCTTTCCGGCACCGCTTTGATTAATAGTGTCCAATACAGACATCAGCTGCTGGCTATTAGAGCGGGTCGATACGTCATCGAATAGTCCTGGTTGAAACATGCCAGGATCGTAAAAGTCAGACAGCATGACGCCCGCTTTGGCATAACGAAAACCATCCTTCCAAATCCGCTTGAGTAAGTGATTGGCCAGCTCGATAAAATCCCGCGTATCGCAACTGGGGATCAGCAACTCACCCGATGCAGAGTTGCTGTACTGCGGCTCGTTGTCCTTAAAGGGGCTGGTTCGTATAAACACGGTCAGCACTTTGGCTTGCTGCTGTTCTTTGCGAAGCTTCTCAGTGGCACGGGTTGCGTATTCGCATACGGCTTCACGTAACAATTCAAAGTGCGTCACTTTTACGCCAAATGAACGGCTACAGACGATTTGTTTCTTAATTGGCGGGATCTCTTCAAGTTCAATGCACGACTCACCATTGAGCTCTCTGACGGTTCTCTCTAAAACCACCGAAAACTGGTCTCTGATGGCTCTAGGTGAGGCATTGGCTAGATCTAAGGCTGTGGTGATACCTAACGCATTTAAACGCTTAGAAAGTCGTCTACCAACGCCCCAAACATCATCAACCGGAACTAATGCGAGCAATCGACGTTGCCGATCTAGATTGGTCAGGTCTACAACCCCCTGAGTGGCAGGATATTTCTTGGCGGCATGGTTAGCCAGCTTGGCGAGTGTTTTAGTCGGTGCAATGCCTACACAGACGGTGATCCCAATCCAGTGGCCTATGCGCTCTCGCACTTGTTGTCCGAACTCGACAAGGGATAGGGCAGACTCAATACCGGTTAAGTCCAAAAACGCTTCGTCAATGGAGTAAACCTCTACTCGTGGTGCCATCTCCTCCAAAGTGCGCATCACTCGACTGCTTAAATCTGCATACAGCGCATAGTTAGACGAGAATGCCAAAATGCCATGGCGCTGCATTTCAGATTTGATTTGAAAGACGGGTACGCCCATTTTAATACCGAGTAACTTAGCTTCACGCGACCGTGCAACCACGCAGCCGTCATTGTTGGACAGCACCACAACCGGCGTATCTTTTAAATCAGGACGAAACAGCTTCTCACAACTGGCGTAAAAGTTGTTGCAGTCCACCAAGGCAAATACAGGCATGGGATAGTCACGACTTACGGCGCATGTTTCGCACCACACTGATGACCACACCAAATATCTCTAGCTCTGTCCCTTCGGGAATATGAATGGGTTCATACGCCCGGTTTCTTGGGATCAGCATGACGCACGGCCTTAGTTGAAGCTCCTTTACCGTGAGTTCTCCATGGATACCCGCGATGACAATGTCACCGTGTTCGGCTTGGACAGAGCGATCAACCACCAAAATATCATCTGGGTGAATCCCGGCATCAATCATTGAATCACCTTCAACACGTACAAAGAACGTTGCAGCCGGTCGCTTGATGCACAGCTCGTTAAGGTCGAGCGTTTGCTCAACATAATCCTGCGCTGGTGAGGGAAAACCAGCAGAAACACGTTCCATGAACAATGGGATACGAAGGCGCTTGGCTTTGATGAAGGCAAGTGCGCCGCTACGGCCTATCAGCGAGACACTCATGACGAACCTCGAAAAATCATAACTAATACTGTTTGTTTATACAGTATCTAATGCTATGCTGATTTCTACAAGTAAAATTGTAGGTAAAACTGTAGTTGTTCGAGTAAGACGTTGTGTCGTGGGTGATTTATTTCTTGTGTTGAAAAGCTTGATGTGGGGATTGCTCGCCCTCGTCAAAGCCTGCAAGGCTTGGACAATACTGCTTCTGCCTACTGCTCTTGTTTCTGTTACTGATCCTGTTACTGCTACTGGTTAACGCATGGGTCAAGTAACCGTCAGACAAGGCTTGTTGAACCCTTCGCAAAGGGTTTCAAAACAGTTAGTAAAATTCTGTTTCGTATTGAATTTACTGGCTTAAAGGGAAGTCAGGAGCATCATTAAAATGCTCAGTCGAACTCAGTTAAAGCCTTTTTCAACCGTTTGAAAAGGGGTTGGCTAAGCCATACGTAAAGGGTATTGGTAAGGGTTACCTAAAGGGTTTAGCTAAGGCTTTCTGAAAGGCTTAGCCAAAGCCTTCATACATGGGTTCACCCAGTAGAAAGATTAAAAAAACGCTGAGGTATCCAAGGTGCATTTTGAAAAACCTGTGGCACAGTGAAATAACCCAAAGCGAACAATAGAATTGAAGAGGAACCATCAATGACAAGAGCCCCTGCGCCATTTCCGCTAGAGCGCCTCGCGGAGATCCCAGAAAGACCAGAAGATTTTAGATTGCTGGAGCGCATTCCATTAACGCGTGAACCGCAGTCCTGGCCACTTGAACTTTCTCCTGTGGTCGGTGATGAACAGCCAATGGTGCTGCTCGATACAGAGACAACCGGACTGTCTGCCGATGACGAGTCCATTATTGAGCTTGGTATGGTTAAGGTGCTTTACAGCCCATCAGCTATGCGGATTGTGTCGATTGTTGATGTGATCAGCCTGTATGAAGATCCCGGCAAGCCAATCCCCGAGCTGATCACCGAGTTAACCGGTATCACCGATGATATGGTGCAAGGCCAGCGCATTGATGATGCAATTGTAGCGAGTTGGTTATCCGATGATCCGCTGGTGGTTGCACACAATGCACAGTTTGATCGTCCTTTCTTTGAAAAGCGGTTTGCTGCATTAGGCCATCTATCTTGGGCCTGTTCAGCCAGTGGCATAGATTGGAAAGCACTGGGCTTTGAAAGTAGAAAGCTTGAGTACCTGCTGCTTCGCTTAGGTTGGTTCTATGAAGGACACCGAGCTGCAACCGATTGTTTGGCGATGGCCTGGTTGTTCTATTTGTTGCCCGAGTCCGTTGCAAACTTGTTGTCTGAAGCAGACAGGCGAACTGTATTAGTTCGTGCGTTTGGTGCGCCGTTTGACGTAAAGGACTATTTAAAAGAGCGTGGTTACCGCTGGCATGACGGTGTGAAAGGTGCCAACAAACATTGGTGGCGCGAAATCAGCGAAGACGAGTTGCCGCAGGAACAAACTTACCTGGATGATTTGTATCATCGTGGCTCAGAACATGCCCACTATGACTACAAAGATGCCCGCAATCGATTTAAAGCTTTGTAGCTCTCTATAAGGTAAGCCTTGCATATTTGAAAACCTCTGGAAAATGGAAAGTGAACTCATGGTTTAACTAACAAGAGGAATCTTTCCATGTACCAAGACACCTACATTGAATACTGGGGCGACATCTTCGTCTTTGCCCGCATCATTGAATTTGGCATCACGTTCGAGCGCTTTCTTAAAGATCCATGGAAGCACTTGATGTCCTGTGGCCAAGAGTCTGCACCAGAAGCGATTGCTGAAGGGATTCTGCCATTGCTACCCGCCCAGGCAGAAGTTGCTAGGCGTGTTCGGGAGAGTGAGCAACGCGTTCTGATGTCTATAGAGTCGGACAAAGGGGCATCGCATCACGGTAACATCGTGGTGCCATTGGTTCGGGTAGCGCATTGATAGCGGCTATCAACAATGGCACAAAACAATGTCTTTGCGCCCATACCTGAGCGGCAATTGCAATCCAGATCAAAAAGTTGCCGCTTAGTCTTCCCTACAAAATAATTTGTGATAGGATGACACCTAATAAAATTAATTAGGTTGAAGCCTATTCAGTGTTTTATGGCCATCTGTCTAGCTTCAACCAATAGAGATTGATTAGTCATTGCGGATAAAGAGCAGCATTGAGTGACGCTTTTCAATGTGATGACGCGATGTCGGTCCGTACTTTATAAACAGAGTTTTAAGAATCTGGTTGAATTGGATAAACAAGACGCATGACAAATGATGGTCTGAAACAAACGGTAGCAGCGAGTTCACTCGCTCAAGAAGGCGCGAAAGGAAAGCCAGATAGGCTTTCGCAGATAGCGCAGTTGCCACAAGCAACCAGGGATCGCATTGCCCACATCGATTTCACCTTATTGTTTAAGGGCGAAGCGGTGCGGGCGGATTTAGTTGATCGCTTCAGCATAGCCGCTGCACAAGCAACGAAAGACTTCACAATGTACCGAGAGCTTGCACCAAGCAACATTGAGTATGACCAAAAGCTCAAGTTGCATAAACGTGGTGAAGCATTTGAACCCTTGTTCGACTATGACGTTGTTCGAACACTGGCAACCATTAGCCAAGGGTACGGCGATGGCTTTACTGGAAAGGTAAAACCACCCCTTGCTTGTGAAGCGCCTTATCACCTTAACAAACCGAATCTATCGATAGTGGCGAAAGTCACCGAGGCAATACACAAAGGCAAAGCCTTGCGTATCACCTATGTGTCGTTATCGAGTGGTGAAACCACACGTGAAATTGTACCGCATACACTGGTGGACAATGGCCTACGTTGGCACGTTCGTGGTTTTGACCGCAAGCATAATGAGTTCCGTGACTTTGTGCTGACCCGAATTAAAGCAGCGGTTGTGCTTGAAGATTCCACTTTGTCTGAAACGGAGCTCGAAACCCAAGACCGGCAGTGGAACCGATTTGTAGAACTGGAGTTAGTGCCACACCCACGCATAGAGCACAGCGAAGCGATAGAGCTGGACTATGGCATGACGGAGCACGTGATGAAGGTTGAGATTAGAGCTGCAACTGCGGGGTATTTGCTCAGGCTTTGGAACGTCGATTGTTCCGAGACCGCGTGTTTATCAACCAGCCAATGTCAGCTTGCGTTAAACAATCGTGCCGCGCTATATGGGGTTCAAAACCTCGCAATTGCGCCTGGTTATGTCACTTAGATGATGAGCACAACCCAGACAACCGCTTTTTATGACTAAAGATTAATCATCAGAATTAAATAAGAATTTAAGGAACACCGATGCCAACGTTGGATTTTAAAGGTAAGCAGTTTGTATATTCACACCATCTGAGTGTGCCGTTTCGCGAATTAAAAGTGGTTGCGGATAAATCGTTACCGCAGGAAGGCAATACGGCATCATTGGATGATAACCTCATCATCCATGGCGACAACCTTGAGGCCCTCAAGGCGTTACTGCCGACTCATGCCGGTAAAGTAGACTGCATTTTTATCGACCCGCCGTATAACACAGGTAATGAAGGTTGGTGTTATAACGACAACGTTCGCTCGCCACTGATGCAGGAGTGGCTGAAAAAGTCAGCCAATCCTGTTGATAAAGAAGATTTGGAACGTCATGACAAATGGCTTTGCATGATGTGGCCGAGGCTGATTTTGTTATACGAATTGCTAGCAGACGATGGTGTGCTATTCGTAACTATTGATGACAATGAGCAACATCGTCTACGAATGATACTCGATGAAATCTTTCAAAAAGAAGAATCATTCTATGGTCACATCGCTTGGCAAAAGAAGTATGCAACGTCGAATGATGCTAAGGGATTTTCAGCAATGCATGATCATGTTTTGGTGTATCGAAAATCTGAGAGCTTCGAACGTAATCTTCTTGAGCGAACAGAGGGTAATGATAAAAATTATCGCAATGAAGATGAGCAAGGTATTTTTCGTGTTAGTGATTACACGTGCAACAAAACTGCGGAAGAGCGACCAAATCTTTACTATCCAGTAGTTAATCCAAATACTGGACAGGAAATTTGGCCTAAGAAGAATGCAGTTTGGCGATATTCTAAAGAACGTCATCAAGAAAATATTCAAAATGATCTAGTTTACTGGGGAAAAGACGGCAAAGGTGCTCCCGCCTTTAAAAGATATAAACATGCTCTAAAAGGTGGTGGTGGCACTGTACCAAGTACGTGGTGGCCACATGATTTTGCAAGCCATACGGATGAAGCTAAGAAAACGCTTCGAAATATCATGGGCAATGACAGTGTCGAGTTTTTCACACCTAAACCTGTAACATTGTTGAAGAGAATCCTCGAAATAGCCACTGATCCAGAATCAATCATCCTCGACTCATTCGCTGGTTCAGGTACGACTGCCCACGCAGTTTTGGAGGCTAATAAGAGTGATGAAGGAAATCGTAAATTTATTCTGATCGAATGTGAAGATTATGCTGATGAGGTGACAGCAGAGCGTGTTCGCCGTGTTATCAATGGCTACCCCTTTACAGGCAATCAAAAGCAAGAACTGCTTTCTGAAAAAATCACTTGGTCGGTTTTCGAGAAAAAACACGCTGAGTTGCTTGAAAAAATAGCCAAAGTTGAAGCAAAACACAGCAACGATTTCGACAAAATCAAAAAAGAGCTCAAAGATGGAGTGCTGACTGTCACCGGTGAGCGCAAAGTGGATGAGTTTGCCCCAGGCATTAGTGGCAGTTTTACCTATTGCACCTTAGGTGAACCGATTCAAATTGAAAGCTTACTTACTGGCGATGCCATGCCGTCGTTCGACGCGCTCGCACGTTATGTGTTTTATACCGCCACTGGTCAGTCGTTAGAAACAGTCGCTAAAGCCTCTGCCGATGGTTTTATCGGCGAAACAGACTTATTCCGTATTCATTTGTTCTATCGCCCAGATAGCGAGTGGCTGCGCTCGAATGAAGCGGCATTAAACGCTGACAAAGTCGAGGTTATAGCGAAAAACAATGCTACGAAAAAGCGTACCATTGTCTTTGCTGTGGCGAAGTTTATGAGCCAGAAAGACTTAACTGAAAAACGCATTGAGTTTTGCCAGTTACCTTACGCCATCCATCGCATTATGGGGGCGTAACATGGAGTTAAAAGACTACCAAAATGGTGTGCTGGATAAGCTGGACTATTACCTGAAAAAGCTGGCTGACACCAAGGAAGAAGCGGAAGACTTTGTTGCTTTTCAGAAAATGAAAGGCAAAGAGGCCCGCTTAACCGATTACGCCAAAGACACGTGGGAAGCTCTGGTACAGGAGCGCCGTATTGACCTACTTAAAGACAAAAGCGGCCACTTGGTGCCAGCGCCTTATGTCACAAGATTTGACGGCTTAGAGCGGCCAATCCCTAACGTGTGCCTGAAAGTACCGACGGGTGGTGGTAAAACCTTACTTGGCGTTGCTGCGGTCGAGCGTCTGCAAACGGATTTGTTTACGCAACAGACAGGTATGGTGCTCTGGGTGGTGCCTTCGGATGCCATTTACAAGCAAACATGGAAACAGTTAGCTAATCGTGAACATCCGTATCGGCAAATGCTTGAACGTGCTTCGGGTGGGCGGGTAAAAATGCTCGAAAAGAACGATGCATTTACCAAGCGGGATACCGACGAAAACCTCTGCGTTATGCTGTTGATGCTGCAATCCAGTGCGCGTCAATCCAAAGAAACCTTGCGCATGTTCCGCGATAGCGGGCGATTTACCACTTTCTTCCCGATTGAAGATGACACCACAGCCAATGAGGCGCTATTGAGCAGTATTCGCAATCTAGATTGTAACGATCTATCCGATTACGGTTGGCAAGAAGGCATAGCCCCAGGCTCAGTGTCAGTTAAACAAAGCTTAGGCAATGTGTTACGCATGGTTCGCCCAGTGATTATTGTGGATGAGGGGCATAAAGCCTATAGCGAAACCGCAAGAGAAACCCTGTGTGGCTTTAACCCTAAGTTTATTCTTGAGCTCTCGGCCACACCTAACGCAAACGGCAAGCATCACTCAAATGTACTGGTGAACGTGTCTGGGCAAGCGTTGAAAGATGAGCAAATGATTAAGTTACCCATCAACTTAATCAACGAAGACAAAAGTGAGTGGAAGCATACCTTGTCGCTTGCGCACGCTAAACTGGCAGAGCTTGAACAGGATGCCGGGCAGCTTCAAAACGAAACCGGTCGCTATATTCGGCCCATCATGCTGATCCGAGTTGAGCGCACAGGTAAAGACCAACGAGATTCAGCCTTTGTGCATGCGGAAGACGCCCGTGAGTATTTGATAGAAAAACTGGGCGTAAATGAAAATGAAATTCGCCTGAAAACGTCTGACAAAGACGAGTTGGGTGATGATGATTTGCTCAGCGAAATGTGCCCTGTTAAATACATCATCACAAAGGATGCGCTACGTGAAGGTTGGGATTGCCCCTTTGCTTATGTGTTAACCGTGTTGTCTAAAATGACCGCAAAAACGGCAATCACCCAAATGATTGGCCGGGTACTCCGTCAACCACATGCGCGATTGACGCAAAAACCAAGTTTAGATGAGTGTTATGTCTACACCTTTGATCAGGATGTGATGGAAGCCGTCGCCGGTGTTAAGCAAGGTTTAGAAGAAGAAGGTATGGGGGATGTGGCGAATCAGGTTAAAGCCTCAGAAGCCAATAAACCCGCCGCGGTAGTGAGCAAAGAAACCTTATTGCGTAGAGAGCGTTTTCGTAACCTACCGAAAATATTCTTGCCTCGGGTTTTACACCGTGATGCAGGGTACAAAGATGGCTACCGTTTGTTTGACTATGAACGGGATGTGCTGGGTGACCTAGATTGGGAATCGCTGTCTTATTTGAATGCTGATAACTTCCAGCTAGTGGACGACAAGTTACAGCGCACGATTGCCCGTATCGACTACAAAATGTCAAAGGATAACCAAGGCGAATTGGACTTGGCCGATCCGGTTCACGAGAACATCGAGTTTGACCCGAATGCAGGCCTGGATATCTCGTTTATGGTAAGGCAGCTCACCGATGTTATTCCAAATCCATGGCAAGCCATGCGGGTATTAACGCACACGTTAGACATCTTGCGTGGTAATGGCGTTTCTGAGGAGGCTTTGTTTACTAACCGCCTTGAACTACTCAAAGAGATGAAGCGCGACGTTAAACAACAGGTCGCGCAATTATCGGAGCAAATCTTCAGATCTAAGTTGGACAAGGGTGATATTTCCCTACGTCTACTCGCTTCAGATAACAAGAAGCTAAATTGGGAACTGGCGCAAACCCTAGAGGTTAATGTCAGTGAGCATGAGCAGGTGCTTCGCCGCAAGGATGGATCTGAACTCGAAAAAAGCTTGTTCGAAAAGGTCTATCAAAATGGGCTGAACAATTTAGAGCGCGACACAGCTTGGTATTTGGATAAGCAAGAGTCTGTGTATTGGTGGCATCGTATTGCAGTAAATCAACGTGAATACAGCCTGCAAGGCTGGCAAAAACAAAAGGTTTACCCTGACTTGTTGGTGTGCGTCGAACAGCCAAACTCTGGCAGTTACCGCTTCTCTGTACTGGAAACCAAGGGTGAGCATTTAAAAGGAAACGATGATACTGAGTACAAACGCCGATTGTTTGAGCTATTAACTGAGCACGTCAAGACGGCGGTAGATGCTGGCGAACTTACGTTGGAAGCAGCGTCGGGTGGTATGTCGTTCAAAATGCTTATGGAAGACAGTTGGTCACAAGAGATTGTGCCTGAATTGAATTAATGAGTCATTTGTTGGTGTTGTGTTGTCTCCAACCTTGTCGCCCCTTCTAAAAGAGGGGCGAAACTCAAAAGGAATATCAAGTTAACGAGGATTTAGATGAGTCAGCCAATACCGACTTCTTATAATCAAATCATTGCGCATACGATTGAACAGGCGCTTGCCCTATCGGTGAATGCAAAGAGCGAAAATGCTATTGCTGGCTTTTGTCAGTTACAAGGCCCAACAGGCGGGGGCAAAAGTAGTTCGCTTTATCGTAGTCCAGACGGGAAAATTCCAGCAAGCCTTGAGTTTATAAAATCCAAAGGGTTGCAGGCCATATTGGTCACCCATCGCTGGAACATCCTGCATGACATTTATGAAAGTGCCACAAGTGCAAAAGACAGCTCAGGTAATCCACTGCTCGTTAGTATCCTTTATGCTCAGGATGAAACTGTTGTTAGTGCGGTTTCTCAAAGGGCACTGCCACACGAACAAGGCGTTCAAAAGTCTGACTTGCCCGATCCTTATAAGGCCATTGAGGACATCCATGGTTTAGGAGTGTTTCGTTCTAATGCTGATAAAGAGGCTCTCGTTCGTGCTTGCCACAACGTTGCTGCCATTGCCCGTAATGTTGAGTACAAAAAGAAAAATCCTGATTCGATGGGCGTCTTACTCGAACGAGAAGAGCAGGAACTAAGAAAACTGTGTGGCTTTGTCGA
Organism: Methylophaga thalassica; assembly: GCA_011052985.1. Classification (GTDB taxonomy): domain Bacteria; phylum Pseudomonadota; class Gammaproteobacteria; order Nitrosococcales; family Methylophagaceae; genus Methylophaga; species Methylophaga aminisulfidivorans_A. The sequence continues at coordinate 4,467 of DRHY01000020.1, read as the reverse complement.
GCGCACACTACTTGGGTGCATGTCGTCCTTAGAGAAGGCCGTGAAGTATGCCAGTAAGCACCATGGCAAGACGCATGAACTCACAGCGCAAGCAAAAGAAAAGCTTCGTTTATATAGAGAAAATAAATGGGTGCGTCGAATTTTCCCGGCGATTGCCTGGCACGATGATAAGCAACATTTGCTGGTGTTAACGACGCAGAAGCTGTTCGCTTCCTTTTACGACGGTAAACAGAAAGTCAGAATGTCGAGCGGCCAACTGGCCGGAAAAGTAGTATTTGTTGACGAGTTTGATTACCAAGCGGACATTCTACAGACGTTACTTGCCCAGTCTCAAATGGTGCAAGAGCCGCCTGAGTGTATTGGTCAATTACTTGAAGGGGGCAAGCGTCTTTTAGCGCGAATGCAGTTTGTTACTGCACAGCCTATACCTGAGCTTTACAGTGAGCTGAAACAGCTTATTGCGGAGCTAGAGGAGGATTTGACCAGCAAAGGTGTCGATCTCAATCAGTCTAGGGCGCTGGTAATCCCTTTAAAGCAGTATGAATCCGGTGTGCCGTTCGAAAAGAAATATCTGTTTCGCTCAGATCATTTAGTTACCAGTGAGCCTTTGCAATTACAGCAAAAACCTCACGGCTTTGAAGTGAAAAGTTATGGGCAAAGCGATGAAGCATCAGTTGATGTCGGTGATTTTTTGCGTGTGATGGAGAAATATATCAGACGCTTCAGTTTGCTATTGTCGCAGTTCGCAACCGATGAGTCCGAAGCCTATGAGTATCTCGTTCGGCTAAACCGATTGCTGTTTGATCCTGCGAATGACTATCGACCATCCTACTACAGCACAGCGTTACCCAGCTTATCGCTGTTCTCCTTGCCTCGCACTAGCTTGCCTGAGTTAGAAGCGCTGAGTAAATCAAATCGATTACCCAATACTCAGACGAATATGTTTGGCCTAACAACTTGGCTGTTAACCACGGATGAAGCCGAAGCGGATATTGACCCGCTGAGGATCAAGATTAAACGCGCACTATTGCCGACAACGCCTGAAGGGTTAATGGTTTCGTTATCGAGTCGAAACCTCGTTTTTGCACTATCCGCAACCTCTTATATCGAAAGAGGGATTGGTCATTTCGATATACGTTGGATTGAAAGTGCTTTGCGTTACGTGGCTCAGGCTCGCAACCCATACTGTACCGAGAGTTTTTTGGGCGATAGCTTTGAGCAGCGCCCCGAAGATTGGTTTAAGAAGCCAATTCCGTATTTACAAACTGACGAGGATAAGCAGCTGCAAATGGCAGTGATCCGATCGTTGGTTAAAGAAAAATCTGAAAAGCGTCGCTCGACACTGAAAACCACGATCCACGACTTTGATGATGCTATCAATGCGCCAGTTTTTCAGGAAGCAAAACTGCATTTGAACGCTGCATTTTTTGAGGCTGAGCACTCAGATTACAAGTATGAATACCGGCAGTCTGTGTTATTTAAATTACTGCACGTTCTACATTTGGCAGCGAATGAGTCACAACATAAAGGTCACCTGGCTTTTGTTAACTCAGTCAAATACCTTCGGAAATGGTTGATAAGTGATACCGCTGAAAACAGTAGGATGAGCGCGGATTGGCTTGAAATGGAGCGTTTAACCACTGGCGTATTGTCTTCTTTTGATGATGTGTTTATTCCTTTGGCTGTCAATGGTAAGCCCATGATGATTTGCTTGCTCAATGCTGAAGCACAAAAGCGAGAAGGATTTGAGCACGCATATCAAGCGGCGTTCGACTCTGGCCGTACCGTGGTGGTAATGACACAAACTGCATCCGCTACCAATGGCATTAATTTGGATTACTCCTTGCCTAACTCTCAAGGGCAGATGGATCTGACGTCGCTGTTTATTATTGAAAGTAAGCACTTTTACTTTTCACCATGGGATAGCAATGACGATGATGACGAAATGTCTCATGCTGGCTTTCAGCTCAGAAACTTAGAAAAATTAGTCAGGCGTTCAGAGTTTTCACGTAAGCAGCAGCGGCAATTTATTATGCCGTTAATGAATAACTCAGTCGCTAAAATCCAGGAGCTAAACAAGCTCTATAAAGCGACAAATGACTACGTTAAGAATCTTGCCGCTGACGTGCAGCAGCAAGTTGGTCGTATTGAACGTGCTTGGACGTATGTGCCCCATGTCGCCATTCATTTAAGCGATGATTTAGCAGGCCATCTTCGCAACTACGGCCAATTAACCGTTTGTACTAACAACCGAAATTGGGTTTCAAACCTTAATAATCAGCTGATTGATGATCTTACTCATTCCGAAGATGCATCGGTTTCCAACTTTCTTACCCTGTTGAAAACGCGATCCCAAGATGGCTCTGCTGCGGTAGATATTATTGATAACAAGTTAGTTTCCGCTATCCGAGATGCACGACAAGGTAAGGGTTGTATCGAAGATATTTCAGGACTTTGGCATGAACTAGGCCGCGCTGTATTGCAGCATGATCTCCAATGGATGCCGCATAACAATACGTTTGGCATTACTGAGCCTTTGTGTCGTTGGGCGTGCTTTGAACGGCCCAAGGAAACAAAGGTTACTGGTGAAATATGGTACGACCCAAAAAGTTGGCAGTTCTTTGAAAAGCGTGCAGCGGGATTGATCAAATATAACCCACAGACGCTTTATGAGGTTGTTAATCGGCAACCTGCTATTTCGGATTGGTTTAATCGTAAAGGTTTTCGAACGTCGTTTCAGCCGTTTGCCAACGACATTGAAGAGCAATTTGCATTTCATCCCGTTGTGATTCAGCGAATTTTACAAGGGCGTATTGGTGAGGAAGGTATTCGCGCACTGCTGAGTGACAAGCAGCTAGCCACTAAACAAGACGTCTACAACCATGAGTTGTTTGAATTATATGATTTTGAGATAGCAAACGCGGATGTTTTTGTTGATGCTAAATTTTGGTCTATAGCTGCTCTGGAGCAGTCGGATGAAGGCTTTGAGCAATGGCTTGCTTCTGGTAAACGTCCTGAATTTGCGCCTTTGGGATTAATTAAGAAGCTGGAAAAGATCCGACAAATCCGTGGTGAAAATGCCATTTTGGTTATCGCGAACCTATTGACTGGTGAAGATTGTTCCTTATCGGGCTTTTCTGAAATGTTGGAGCCGGTAAAAATTGAAAATGCTTCAATCCTGTTTCTACCAGGTTGTTTGGTGAGCGATGGATATCAAATGACGTCTGGCTTTAAGTGGTTTTCGAAAATAGTTTGGCAGCGTATGGGGGAGCAAGGTTAATGGATAAAAATAAAGATTTGAGGAAGTTGCCGCTGTCTCATTTGGTTTATTTGAATAGCGAGGTTGATGCAGATAAAGCCAACAAATTTGTGGTTTATCACTATCCACTCATCAATAACAACTATCAGTGGAAAGAGAAGAAAGCCTGGGAAGAACGTATCGATGCTGAACTAGACAGTCGGCAGTTTGCCTATTTAATGAAAAAAAATGCTAATCAGTTTGGTCTCTATGTGGCTTTACAAAGTTCAAGTGATATTCCTCCATCTATTGTAGACGCTGAGTTGCAACCTATTACTCCCGTTCGAGTTGAATATTCACCAGTGTTAAATCCTGTGTGGATTCGACTAATGATGCGATCATTACGGGCTTTTGGCGGTCATTGTAAAGGCGCTTACAGTTTAGGTTGTCCGTTATTGAAAGTAGATAGCTGGGCTGGCGGTGTTAATGCGATCAGCCTAGATTGTAGAACTCAGCAGTTAAATGATGGTAATACCACTGAAATTGCTCTGTTCTATACCAATGTTCCATTAAGACCGTTATCTAATGATGATGATATAGATCGCATTAAGAAGCCTCTATGGGTCTATGACAAAAATAAGGTACTCGTCAGGTGGTATCCTGGCCATGAAAGAAAACCGAGAGGTACGCTGTTTAAAGAAATTGGAAAGAGTAAAAATTCACGGAAACAGCGTCCGTTTCTGGATCTTTCTACACCAACTAGGTTTGAGCAAAGTTGGCCTATGGTGTTAAAACCAGTGCAAGATGCGTTTATCTGTTTTGCGCGTGACTATGGTTTTGAACTTTCAGCTAAAACATTAAATCTCCAACCACTGTCGTTGAAAACAAAGCATAAGGCCAATAAGGCTAAGTCATCTTTCCCAAGCATCGAGATATCCGGTGAAATCAAGGTTATAGACCTAAGAGTTAATACCGTTGTTGCTTGTGAAGAAATCTTAGACTTATTTAAATCGCTCATTGCACAGAAAGGCGTCGATGTTTCGTGGGATTTACTAGATGGAATTGCGGTAAATGACTTTGAACGGATAAAGCTTGACCGTTCGGATCGCGTTTTGATTCTGCTTGATCAGGAAAAAGGTATTGAAGATGACCGTTATCCACTAACGAAGTCTTTAGTTGGACGGTGTGCAGTTCAACATATCAATGTTAATCCTCATGATGTAACGGGA
>DRHY01000019.1 GCA_011052985.1 Methylophaga thalassica | reverse complement strand
TCAGTACTATCGAGTCGTCTCGATAGGTGAAAAGAGTGCTCCGATGCTTACCAGATAACCACTTCCACAGGGGTTGGGTTATAGGCATTACAGGGGTTATTTAATTGTGGACAGTTTGAGATCAACACCACAACATCCATCACGGCTTTCATTTCTACATATTTGCCCGCTTCTGAGATTCCATCAGCAAAGGTCAGCTTGCCATCTTCAGTCACCGGAACATTCATAAAAAAGTTAATGTTATGTGTGATATCACGCTTACTGATACCGAAGTGTTCATTTTCAGCAACGGCTAACATCCAACTGTCACGGCAGGCATGCATGGTTTTTTTCTCAAGCGAGTAGCGAACGGTATTTGACTCAGTCGCACAGGCACCACCCAGCGTGTCGTGTCTGCCACAGGTATCCGCCGTAATCTCAAGCATCGGATTAGCAAGATTGCTTAGCAAGGTCGTGCCAGCCGTAAGATAGACATTTCCTTGTTCACGAAGCGTATCGATTGCACTGTAACGTTCAGCGGGATCAGCGGCACTATAAAACAGTGTGTCGGCCGCTTGATTACCATGTAAATCAACGATGCGAAGCGTTTCACCGGCTTTTAACTCTTGCATCCAATAATCTCCAGCATTGACCACTTCACGAAATTTGGCATCGGTAGTATTTAAAGTACTTTGTTTAATCACGTTAAAATCCATCCACGTTGTTTAGTGATGACAGCATTGCTGATGATAAATACGATTATTTTCAAACCCGCGTTGATTTTCATCACACGCCGTCATGCAGATATCATCTTCCGCTATGGGTTCAGATTGCCTCAGTTGATAACGGACAGGTTTTTTAGGATAAGCTTTTGCTGGGTTCATCGGGTGAGGGCAAGTGTGGAATACAACTAATGTATCCATTTCAAAACGTAAATCGATATTGTCGCCTGCCTGGCTGTTTTCCTCGATGAATTGCATATTGCCTTCATCATCGGTTTTCACTTGGCTGAATAGGTTCAGGTTGGCAGACATATCACGACGGTTTAGACCATGTTTAGCAAGCTCTACTAAGAAGGCTTTTTCACCACTCACTGTCCAGTCATTAAGATTTTGTTGGTAACTGTGTTCGCCCCAGCGTGACTCAAGTTTAGCTGTACTAAGATTTCCACCCACTGTGTCATGCCATCCTACCGTGTCATGGATAATAGAGCAGAACACATGCCCCATATCTGAATATAAACAGTGACCCGCTGTAAGTTTGAATGTGTGTTGGCATTTCAATGTATCAGGTGCGTTGTAGCGTTCTAATTTATTGAGTGGGTTGTAAAACAGCATACCCACATTGGCACCGCCCTCTTGATCCGTCAGGCGTAAGGTAGTTCCTTTTCTGACTAACATTGACCAGTGCGTGCCCCCAGGAAGCACATCTTCGTATATGACATTAGATTCTTTCTTGGTTTCGTTCATTGTTTAACAACCTATGACTAAGCTTGGGTGTAATAGAAGACAAGACTATGCAGTGACAACATCGTGTGACGTGTTATCTGCTGGAGACCAGAATGGGCTTAAGTTAAATTGGAATTTTTGAAAGTGTTGATACATTTTATTACTCACAGTTTGGTTAGAAACACGGTGCAAGAGATGTTATGAAAACAATCTCCCGGGCTTTTATCCCTCCGTGTAACCTTCACTGTGAAGGTCGCTCACTCTCGGACCTGACATTGCTAACAACCGGAACCCTAGTGAGCTATTAAATTAAGTAGATAGTAATTTACCTGAAATCACCTCAGCACTTAAATCTAAATACGCAGATTTTGTGCCAGCCAATAGCATTAATGGCTAAGTCGTTCTTGATCAATATGATACATCGCTTTGTGCAGTCCTACGCACGATGCATGCTCGCACCAAATAGATCGTTAAGTAAAACACAGTGACCTATGTTGGTGCATTGAGGCTGAAAATTATTTCTTCGCTTTTTTAGCGCTACCTATAAGACTAACGCCCTGACTGAAGCGAGTAATCATATTGAGTAAGTTTCTCGATTCATCAGCTAATTTTTCAGAGTTTTTGTTCACTGAATCTGCACTGGAAACAACATGCTCTGCATCAGAGCTAATTTGTACAATATTTTTATTGATATCTTCACTCACCGCACTCTGTTCTTCTACCGCTGTGGCAATCATCGTATTGAGTTCGTTTAATTCTTGCACACGATTTTTTATAGCGGTCACAGAGTCAATTGACTCTTGAATATTCTTACGGCTGGATGAGGCTGTTTCCTGCGTAGTGTTCATACCACTGACCACTTTCGCTACGGATTGATCAAGTTTACTAATCAAATTAGAAATCTCTTGCGTCGATTCTTGCGTACGTGTGGCAAGTGAGCGAACCTCGTCCGCTACAACAGCAAAACCTCTACCATGATCGCCAGCTCTGGCTGCTTCAATGGCCGCATTGAGTGCTAAAAGGTTGGTCTGTTCAGCTATGTTACTAATGACATCAACAATCGGATTTATCGCACTGGAATCTGACTCCAGGGTTGTGATGTAGTCAGCAATATTAACAAACGCATTATCTAAACTATCTAATCCGGCCACAGCTGTACTCGATCGCTGGTCGCTTTGTTTGGTTAAATCATCAACATCATGTGCAGTACTTGATGCTGAACTCGCATTACGAGCAACTTCTTGAATGGTCGATGACATTTCTGTCATCGCAGTGGCTACTTGCTCAGTCTGTGATGCTTGTGAGTTAATCGACTTCATTATAGATTGCTGAGATTGAAAGCTTTCTTTAGCTGACGAATCAATATTTCCAGCAGAATGTCTCATGATAACTAATATTGTATTTAGCTTTGCTTTAAGCAGCTTGTTAACCACAGAGAGATAACTAATTTCATCACTATTGCCGGTGTAGACCATGGCCATCAGGGGATTATCAACATCACTTTTTGACTCGTCTGTTGCCCTGTCCAAGGTCTTAAACAACCAGCTTTTCAACAGGTAATAAATTCCTAGACCGATGACTAGTCCAGGCAGAAATGACACATAGCTCGGAACAAGGTTTATCTGTGGTAACTGATTGGTCAATACAGCAGCTAGAAGAGAAAAGAAGGTGATGGCAGTCGATTTCTGTTTTATAGTGAATCGAGTAAACAAACCACCTACGGTGGGTTTCTTACCAGCGTTTATTTGCTGATAGAGTTTTTCAGCGCGTTCTACATCATCACGACTTGGCTTACTCCTGACTGATTCGTAGCCAATCACCTGGTCATTTTGAAAAATCGGCGTCACATACGCATCAACCCAGTAATAATCCCCCTGCTTAGTGCGGTTTTTTACTAAGCCCATCCAATGTTTGCCAGCCTTAACAGTGCTCCAAAGGTCAGCAAATGCTGCTGGTGGCATATCAGGATGACGAATAACATTGTGATTCACATGCATCAACTCATCCCGTGTGAAGCCACTGACTTCTTCAAAAGCGTTGTTGAAGCCAGTAATTGCGCCTTTGAGATCAGTTGTTGAAATCAGTGCTTCTTCAAAGAAGATTTCTTTATCAGTAACGGGTAAGTTTTTTTTCATTCTCTCGGTCCCCTGATGTTGGGATTAATAACCATATTTATGTTCAGGATATCGTGTTAGAAAGCAAAAACTTTAGTATCTTGTGAGAAAGTATATTTACTTACAACTTAATCTAGCTGAATTGCACTCATAATTACTGCTGTATGCAAATGAATCCGTTGGAATTACATATCGGTGGCTTAGTATACCTATCATACATAGGGTTTATTTCGATTTAGGCATGATGGGCCAGTCAGCAGCATCGACCGAATCCAGATTAACAGCAGTCACAGCACCATCCCAACGTTTGATGAACGCTTGATTTGGGTCATATTGCTGCATTTGTTTATCAATATTGAAATGCCGACCACCTCTCGGATCAGGTCCAACACCTGCAATGTATTGCCAGTTACCCCAATTAGACGCAACATCATAATCAATCAACTGTTGTTCAAAATAGGCCGCACCAAAACGCCAGTCTAATTGCAATTCATTAACAAAATAACTGGCCACAATCTGACGACCTCTATTTGACATATAACCTGTTTCATTCAACTGCTTCATACAGGCATTGATAAGAGGGTGTGGTGTATTACCGTTGCACCATTTTTTGTATCGTTCAGGGTAAAAACAACAGCTGATCTTTTTAGTACTCACACCCTGAGGTTGAAATAATTTTTGCTGAAATCTATTTGCATACCATTGAAAATACTCTCGCCACAATAATTCAAAGTAAATCCAATAGGTGGACTCATTCGCCGTATTTTTTCTTTCAAACTCCTTCAATCGTTGGAATAGTTTTCGTGGTGAGATATTGCCACTAGCTAACCAAGCTGAGAATTTGGTGGAATTTTTCCATCCATCTAACTCATTCCGTACGTTCTTATAATTAGCAGGCAGTTGCGAAGAGAAATAATCGTCTAAATGCATCAGAGCACCCATCTCCCCCCCTACATATTTGCTGGTTGAAATCGCTGGTTTTAAAGAAACCGAAGGCAAACCATTTGTCGAGGTAATCGGTAGTGGAAAATGCTTAGGCATTGCACAGGGAGGGTCAATATTTACAGATTCAACTGCTACGCGAAACTGACTGAATGATTCAGGTAAATGCGTCATACCGAAAGGTAACTGCTCAGGTCTGAATAATGTATGAGACCAAACTGAGTGAAAATGAACACGGGGGAAATCAGCCTGTAGATGATGCCATTGTCGATTTTCGTAAACACCGACGTGCTGACTTCGGTAGATAGCATCGATTTGATGATACTTAACGATGGTAGAGATAATATCGACAGGCTCACCTTTCATCACAACCAACTTTTGCCCACGCTCAGACAACTGTTTGTTAAGGTCACTCAAGCTCTGCAATAAAAATTGATGTCGATGCTCCCCCATTGGCTTAGCATTTAATCCAGTTTGCTTAAACCATGCTTCGTCTATCACAAACAAACAGATGAGTTTATCGCAGTTGAGGTAGGCCTCTAACAGAGCAGGATTATCATGCACACGTAGATCATGATTGAACCAATACAAGCCTGAATTTGCCATCTTTTTCACCTAGTCATCATTAGAGTTTCAGCCTGAGTCAAATTTGCTCAAACTAATTGGAGTTTAGGTAGTGTCTACTATATTGACGGTATTCTATGATGGACATTGTCCACTGTGCGTGAAAGAAATCAAGGCACTCAAAAGCTACGATGTTAATAACAAGCTCAGTCTTATCGATTTGAATATGGATAACTTTTACAGTGTCTATCCACACATTGATATCACTGCTGCACAAAAGAAACTTCATGGCCAGCTTGCTGATGGCACGATGCTTTATGGTCTCGATGTTAGCATTTTAGCTTGGAAGACCGTAGAGAAACATCAGTGGCTAACTGTTTTACATTGGCCTCTCATTAAGCCAGTTGCCAACATGGCTTATCGTTTTTTTGCTCGATATCGTCATCAAATCGCTTTTCTCCTGACGGGTAAGAAGCGCTGTTCAAAATGTATTGATGATTAACTTGCCTGCAGCCAATAGAAGCTAAAGGCTGGAATAACCAAAGCATTCTTAAACAGTTCTGGTCGCTGACCAGAATATAGATCATACAACAGACCATTTTGTGGATTGGCCCAACTCCCCAACTCACTTAAATCCAGGTGTTGGGGTTTATCGTTAAAGTTGGCCACCACCAACACACTATTTTGCTGCTGTTGAATGCTATAGCGCTCAAATACAAACAAATGCTCATTACCCACATCAATAAGTTCACGATTATTAAAGTCGGCAAACACGTCGATTTCTTTTCTCACTGAAATCATTCGTTTGAGCGCAGTAAAAATTTCGTATTGTGGCAAGCCAGGTTGATTTCTTAGCTCTGCTTTACTCCAGTCAATCACAGGGCGATGCACCCAGCGTGAGTCACCTTTTTTATGTGGATCGTCAAGGTAAGAGATGTCATTCGTCGTACCTACTTCGTCGCCATAATAAAGCAATGGAATGCCGCCAAAGGCCATTATCTGGCTGTGTAATAATAAGATAATCTTGATGGAATCACTTATCGCTTTTGGGTCGTTCTGTTCAATCGCATATTCAAGGCCGACCAGTGAGGCTAATGATCCTGAAATTCTGGCATCGCCGGTTTTTTCATTCTCACCAAAAGGGAGTCCCTTAGCATGAGAATCTTCAAAACGGCCCATGAAATAATCAATCAGAAATTTACGATGACTGGCTGGTTGGTAACCAACAGCAGCAATATCCACATCATCAATCCCTAGACCAATATCATCATGGCAGCGAATATAATTTAACCAAGTTGCTCGTTCAAGTTTAACCGGCAAGCTCTTTATGCCTTGATTGAGCAATTTGGCATTCTTAGTAGCGACAGCATCCCACATCAGTGCCATATAAGTCGCGTTGTAGGCAATTTCACATTCTTTGGCAATAACAGCGTCTTCACCAAAGTACTTGGTGACTTCAACTGGCGCTACAATCGCTTCAGCTATAAATAAAACCCCCGGAGCGACCACCTGACAACAATCTTTCATCAATTGTAAAATCAAATGTGCTTCACGCTCGTTCTGACAGGTGCTGCCAATTTTTTTCCATAGGAAAGCAACAGCATCAAGACGCAAAATATCAGAGCCTTGATTGGCCCAAAATAAGACTACATCCAGCATTTCAATGAAAACTGAGGGGTTTGAGTAATTCAAATCCCATTGGTACTCATTAAATACCGTCATCACCCAACGGCCCATTTCTTCATTCCAAGTGAAATTACCAGGAGCAGTCTCGGGAAAGACTTCAGGCATGCTTTGTTCGAACATATCTGGCACATTACGGTTTTCAAACGTATAAAAATAGTCTTGATATTTTGTTTCACCCTGACGTGCCTTTTGAGCCCATTCATGCTCATCTGAGGTGTGATTCAACACAACATCCATGGTCAATAAAATATCGCGTTTGTGCATGCTTCGGGCAAGCGTATTCAAGTCAGTTAAGGTGCCGGCACGTTCATCGATTTTGCGAAAATCACTCACCGCATAGCCGCCATCACTTGCCCCTGAAGGACACTGCATGATTGGCATAATGTGAACTAAGTTGACCCCTAGCTCTTGGAAGTAATTTAAATGACTTTCCATGCCTTTCAAATTGCCTGCAAAACCTTGGCTATATAAAGCCATACCGACCCAATTTTGCTGCAAAAACCAATTGTGATCGGCTTCGCGTTCAATATCTTTCTGGCGTAAATCTTCTGGCCTAGAAATATATTGGCGAGCCATCGTTTCAACCAGTTTTTGTGACTGTTCTAAAAAATCATCACGATGCCCATACAGACGATCAAACAATGAATGAATAGCGTAAAAGTTAGCCCCAAGACGTGTATAAAAATAACGCAAATCTTGCTTGGAAATACTCGCCTCAATCTCATTGAGAATAGTGTTTAACAGTGTATGTGCCTGTTGTTCGTACATGCCTTACCTTAGATTGCGTGTGATTGGATGGAGTTAAAGATAAAAAGCAGGATCTTTGCTTATTGCGCCACGATGCGCCACGATTTTTGATGCAAATGATTGAGCTTTTTCCAGTGATGTTTCGATATCCCAGCTGTTTAATAGACCATGGATATACATGGCTGTAAATGCATCTCCAGCCCCCACGGTGTCTATCACCTCATCAGCTAGTGTAGGTGTGACATGATGAAAGTCACCTTGTTTATCACGAACAATCGCTCCTTTTTCTCCACGAGTAATAATGAGTTGTTCCAAGTGAAAATGGGTCTGCATGCGAGTGATATCTTGTTGCAGATCAGCTGAATGAAAACCTAATTCAAGTAGTTCATCTTCGTTTAACTTTGCCCAACGTGCATTTTCAAGCCAGAGATATATAGATTCTTTATCCCACCATGGAGAACGAAGATTCACATCAACAAAAATATCCAGCTGTTTAGTTGTGGTTAGTCGCTCAAGTGTTGTCCGAGACATATCACCTTTTGCGGCAAGAGAGCCATGATAAAAGAAACCGTTCAAAGAATCGCTAGCTAAGTTAGCGGCTTCAATAAACTGCCATGCACTATCATCAATAAAGGTGTAGCTAGGTTCATTGTCTTTAATGCGTATATCAACACGGCCGGTTGGGTGAATCACGTCACGTTCGACGAACTGAGAGTCCATCCCCCACTCCGCCATTTCAGCTAAAATCTTTTTGCCAAGATCATCATTACCAACACGGCTGATGAACTTGGGTGCATCACCCAGAGCATTGAGATGCCAAGCCACATTGAAAGGTGCGCCTCCTAATACTTGCTGACCATCAGGAAAGCAATCAAACAAGGCCTCGCCAAATATCGTTAGCTGAGATTTATCCTTCATGGTGCAGACTCATCTTTTGTGTTGTTGATAAAACTAGGTAAGAAATGGCTAACACCTTGCAATACACCAGCAGAATAGTTACCTGAGTTTGGCCCAAGTCCATCGTTAGCGATGTAAAGTGCATTATCATTTTTATGGTGTTTGGATAGTTCTAATGCAGCACGTTTAATTTCTGCACTTGCATTGTTGACCAATACCGATGGAACTTGACTTGTTAAGACCGGTAAGTCATTGCCACTATCGCCGGCAAATACCACTTCGTTCAGTTTATAGTTGAGTTTCTTTTGTAAAAACTCGACCGCGTGAAGTTTAGTCGCATTTTTTGGCAGCACATCGAGTAAACCGATATTTTGTGGTTCATCAATACTCCACAATAAACTGGCATCAATATCAGCATCCTTCAGATACGCTTCAACGCGAGCCACGATACTGTTTTTATCAAGATACAGTGGGACGTAAAAACTGAGCTTATGTGTATTTTGTTTGCTGCTTTCTTGTAGACGTAACTCAGTGATAGGTTTTAATAATTGTTTCAAGTCAGCATGCGTTTTACCATGCCAATCCTGATCAATCTCTTGCTCCCACTCAGCCATTTGCTGCCATTTGCCTCTAGCAATTTGATAGATTTTTGTACCTACATCAGTAATGGCGAAATCAGGCACCGGCAAAGCATAGTTTTTAATTGCTTGTTTCACTAAAGAGACATGGCGACCTGTCACATAAGCTAGTGTCACATCGTTTCGCCCACAAAATGCAGAGAAATGTTTTCTTGCATCTGTAGGCTCTGGATCAAACCCATTCGGAATGATAGTTCTATCCATATCGGTGCATAACAATAGTTTTGTGTCAGTCATAGTTAGCTAGGTATTATCTCATCTAAATTAAAAAACTGGTAGTGGTCTAATGCTTCAAGTATGCCGGCAGCATAGGCTTGTTTGGCAAAATAAATACGATCAGTATCAACGAGCTGTGATAGCTCTTCATGGTGTCTATTGGCGACAACAGCGGCTAAGGTATTTCCTCGCATCATGTCTTCATCAGCACCTGAACCACCAGCAACAAAAATACGTTCTAGTGGAATTT
>DRHY01000018.1 GCA_011052985.1 Methylophaga thalassica | reverse complement strand
CATAAACCGCCATGCCCATGTAATAGAAGTTCAGTAACGCTTGCATTGGGAGCTGGCCTTCCCAGAACAATATGGTGTAAATCAACGTACTGATAAATGCCATCGGCCAACACCATTGAGACTCGCGAGCAGCCAGTATGACGTAAGCCATCCCTAAAGCGGCTGCAAACACTTCCCAGCCAGATAGCGCATAAAACCCCTGAATGATGGCATCTATCATGATCTATCCTATTTAATCTTCAACAACGTAGCGATCGTTGCCAATGAGCTTGAGGACAAAAACACTGTGAGGTAATTGCTCAAATACGGCTTCAATTTCAGTGTCCATGGCATCCATGACCTCACGGTATTCACCGAAGATTTGTGTGCTCAGATTATTACGAGAAATATTTAGCTTGGGGTTATCTTCCAACTTTTTAATAAACGCTAGAATGGGTTCAACAAACTGTTCAGTAAGTGGGTAGAGACTGATATCAACGGAAACACGCATAAAATATTCCTCAAGAAGTAAAAAAAGAGGGCTTCAACTGAAGCCCTCATAAAAGATGATTAATAGTCGTAACTTAATGTTAAACCAACAACACGTGGATCGCCGTATTGGGTGTAGGCTTCTTCAGCGTAAGATTTTGATGGATCAATACCAAAGTAAAAACCCCGAGTAGAGTAGTCTTTATCGAACAAGTTGCGTCCCCATAAGGTGACTTTCCATTCATCCTTTTTGTATTCAATACTGGCATTGTACAAAACATATGAGTGTGATTTGGCGTTGTGGCTATTTGAGTAATAAAACTCATCCTTACCTTCCATATTAGCTTTGAATGTCCAGCCTTTAGCAAAGTAATATTCACCCCCTAGATTAAATTGGTAGGCTGGCGCATGAGCAATTCGGCGACCACTCAGTTTGGTGCCTTCTTCTAATAATTCAGGGTTTTCATAGTCTTCAAGCTTTGCATCCAAAAGACCTAGAGAGGCAATAACACGATATTTTTCGTTGATAGACCAGTTTAATTCAGCCTCCAGACCGATATTTCTAACCCGGTCAGCGTTAACAAAATAATCAACAAAATCGGTGCCAGATCCTGATGTTTTAGGCACGCTAATTGAGCTTTTTATTTGGGCATTGCTTCGGCGTGTATAGAATGCTGTAACAGATGTAACTAAATCACCATCAAGCCAAAAAGATTTTAAGCCAGCTTCGAGATTCCACAACGACTCTGTATCAAAAGATCGCAAGTTATCGCTAATTCTGGGTTCAACATTTATACCCCCAGCTTTGTAACCACGAGATAAGGTTGTAAAAGCCATATGATCATCATTGAGCTGATATTCAAGACCAAGCTTTCCTCCAAACATCCAGTCATTTGGATCGTCAGAGAGGCCTGCTGAATCTTTATAATCAGCTTCCCAATATTCTGCCCTGAGGCCACTTATAAGCTTGAGCTTCTCAGTTAGAGCAGTATCTAACTGTCCATAGAGTGCTGTGTTTAGTGTCTTATATGTGTTTTTAGAAACATAGCCTGTGACTGTCTCACTATCAATTGCATTGGCGTAATACGTGCGATCTAGGTTTTGGCGTTGTTCCGATATGTATAACCCTATTGTCCAGTCTGTGGTATTGGCAAAGATACGACCATTTTCATTTGATAGTGCTCTTAATTCAAAAGCAGCATTTTCGCGCTTACGTTTGTATTGATCATAACCACTATATGGACAGGTGAAGGCATCATTATCATCATCGGAATCGGTACATGTGGCATCGACTGGAAATTGTGATTTGTATGACCAGTCGTCATCGTAACTATATTCAAGGTTTGATTTCGAATAACTGATGCTAGATTGCAGTTGAACTTTGTCATTAGCCCGATAATCGGCTTTTAATGCAAAGGCATTAGTATTTTGTGCATCTTTACCAGGCTGATCGGAAAGGCTATTTCGACTATTATTCAGAGTAAAAGCATCATAGCCATTATCAATATTTAAATGTAATACATTGAGGTCGATAGTTAGATCGTTGCTAACTAGCCATTTCAAGTGAGCACGAGCAGTAATTTCATCACGATTTTGAGTATTATCTCGACCTAAAAAATCATTATCCATGTAGCCATCAGACTGGTGACTGTGTACGGAAAAACGCCCGAGTAATGTATTGTCAATCAGAGCACCACCGACAGCGATTCCTACGGCACGTGTATTGTAGGTTGCCAGTGTTGATTCAAGTTTCATGGCAAAATCATTAGTGGGTTCTGTGCTTTTTAGGTTTATCGTCCCTGCCATGCCATTTGCACCATAACGTGTCCCTTGGGGCCCACGCAATACTTCGACTGACTCAATATCGAATAAGGTTGCAGCGCCACCGCTTCGGCTAAAGTCGATGCCATCAATATATAAACCAACCGAGGGATTTAGGGGGGCTTGAAACTCACTTCGCTCGCCAATACCGCGAATTTGAAAGTATTGTCCACGTGATGCACCACTCGACACGTTGACATTGGGCGCTAAATTCAACACATCTTCGATATGTTGTGCTCCGCGAGACTCAATAGTCTCGGCATCTATAGTGGTTAAGCTAACGGGGGTTTCATGAGCTAAATTCGGTCTGAAGTCTGCACTGACAATCATTGACGGTAGATCTGTCGGGGTAATTTCAGCATAAGCTGCAGGAGATAGATGCACTGCCGCAATGGCTAATGCAAGGGTAGAACGGTTCATAACTATCCTTTTTATATAATAAAAAGGACAGGTGAGTGTCACGCAGATCGCAAAATGTTGGATAAATATGGTGTCTCAGCCTGTCCCTACGCCAGTACTAACTGGATCAGGTTCATCGGGTTCACT
>DRHY01000017.1 GCA_011052985.1 Methylophaga thalassica | reverse complement strand
TAGGCGATGGTCATAGTTTGGTTGTGTAAAAGACTGTGTCCATCGTCTTCGCCTGAGCAAATTTCACCGTTGGAATAAAAGCCGGTTATACCCGTTTGCATACCAAGTAAACGTTGAACGGCATAGACCTCATCGGCTACTTGTTCTTCCATGACTAACTTTCTACCGACACAGCTAACGCAGATAGCGAGGGCTTTGTCATTAATATTGACGTCTTTCTGCAAGATTTGTCGAGCAGCTTCACTCGCGCCTATGACGAGACTGTCATGATCTGATTTTAAAAAGCGAACCGTTGAACCTTCTTTAATATTGCCTGCAAAAGTTAAACTGTTGTCTTTTTCATTTATAGAAAGTAATGTCCTGATCACATTGACATTTTTCTCATCCATTATGGCAAAAGGAAAATTCAAACCGGAAGCCGGAAGTTGATTGGCGTAATAACCAATATACATTTTGTAGAGTGGAAGAGCGGGTTTATTATCTAGCTCGTAAACGACATTTTTGTTAGAGCGTGTAATCTTTCTTGGCGGTCCATATGGTTGCCATCCACCCAAAGCACCACTTGTAATAATGGCATCTTTTCCATAAATCCCGACAGCAATCACCACTCGATCGGTGACTTTGTCATTATTGAGTAGCAAGGTTTTCTCAAACTTGGCATTGTCACCCGCCAGGCCACCCGTAATTGGGATATTGGGCAGAACTTCTTGTAAGCCTTCTACTAGTTCAGAACCATTAACATTTAAGCCATCGCTGAGCACAAAAACGCCTTTCAGATCATCCATCTTGATCTCAGCAGCTAATTGCGCACCTAATGCGTGAGATTGTTCCATGCTGTTAACTGGCTTGCTAATGAATCGCAAGGTGCTTCGTTCCCACTGCATGGCAGTGATATGAATGCTGTCATCATAGACGCCATCACTGGTGATTTCACCCGCGGTAGTGCAACCAATGATTTCTGCTTTGGGATAGCGTTTTCTGAGTGTTTTACAAAAGCCTTTGTCGTTAAAACGATTCACCGAACCAAACACCAATACCCAATTTGCATCCGGTAATGGCGATGTCGAAGATAGTTTATTTAATCCAACCTTAGTGGCCAGATGCTCTTGTGTGAATTTCATGCGTGAATAAACCCTTGTTCCATCATTGGCTTGTACTATCGACTTCTGTATTAAGTGTCACAAATTTACTGACTGATACTACATCGTTTGTGATGTGAGTGGAAACACTGCCGATTGTATTTGTGAGATTATTCACAACAAGTCGTATCGCTGGGCACAAAAAAGCCGCAAGCGATTGCGGCCTTTTTTATCTCAAGTCATTATTGGCAATCTAACTGCTTAATTTTTTCTTCAAGAGCTCATTAACTTGAGCTGGATTCGCTTTGCCTTTTGACGCCTTCATTACCTGACCAACAAAGAAACCTAATAGTTGCTCTTTGCCCTCTTTGTATTGTTGTAATTGAGCAGGATTATTTGCAATAACCTCATCAACCATTGCCTCAATAGCCCCTGTATCCGTAACTTGTTTCAGGCCTTTCGATTCAATGACGGCATCCGCATTCTCACCTTCACCATCCCATAATGCTTCGAAGACGGTTTTTGCGATTTTGCCAGAGATGGTGTTATCACTGATGCGCGATAAAATGCCTGCAAGTTGTTCTGCACTCACGGGCGAGTCTGTAATTTCAAGATTTGCTTTATTCAGTGCGCCAGATAATTCACCAATAACCCAGTTCGCACACTGTTTAGGATCTTTACCATCTGTTGCAGCTGATACTGCTTCAAAATAGTTGGCTAATTCTCTGCTGCTGGTCAGAACAGAGGCATCATAGAGAGACAAGCCAAGCTCGTTAACGAAACGATCTCGTTTTTGATTTGGCAGTTCAGGTAGTGTTGCCCTGATAGCTTCAATGGTGTCATTTTCAATGACTAGTGGCAGCAAGTCCGGGTCTGGGAAGTAGCGGTAATCATTTGCTTCTTCTTTACTCCGCATTGAACGCGTTTCATTTTTATCAGCATCATATAAACGTGTTTCTTGAACGACTTTACCACCTGACTCCAACACATCAATTTGACGTTCAATTTCGTAATTGATGGCTCGTTCAACATTACGGAAAGAGTTAATGTTTTTCAGTTCGGCACGTGTACCAAATTTTTCTTGGCCTTTCGGACGAATCGATACATTCGCATCACAACGGAATGAACCTTCCTGCATATTGCCATCACAAATCTCTAAATAACGAACGAGAGAGTGAATTTTTTTCATATACGCGACAGCTTCTTTGGCACTGCGCATATCGGGCTCAGATACGATTTCTAACAATGGCGTGCCAGCACGATTTAAATCAATGCCCGTTTGGCCATCAAAATCTTCATGTAACGATTTACCGGCATCTTCTTCTAAGTGAGCACGTGTAATCCCGACCACTTTTTCACTACCATCTTCCAGTTCAATACTAATCTGGCCCAGGCCGACAACGGGTAGCTCAAATTGACTGATCTGATAACCCTTAGGTAAGTCAGGGTAAAAATAGTTTTTGCGGGCAAATATCGAGCGTTCGGGGATGTCAGCATCAACAGCTAAACCAAATTTGATAGCCATTCTGACGGCTTCTTCGTTCAATACAGGTAAAACTCCCGGTAAACCAAGGTCGACAGCACATGCTTGAGAGTTTGGTGCTGCGCCATAGGCTGTGGCAGCTCCAGAGAAAATCTTACTTTTGGTGGCGAGCTGGGTGTGAATTTCCAACCCAATAACAACTTCCCATTCCATAATGACGGCCTGATAGTGAATAGTAAAAAACGCTGAATTGTAACAATTATTAACGCAAACTGAGAATTTTCCAGCCTTTTTGCTTGGCTACTGCCTCAAGTTTTGCATCAGGATCAACAGCAACCGCGGTATCAACCAGTTCTAATAGCGGTATATCGTTGTGCGAGTCACTGTAGAAGATACTGTTTTTCATACTGATGTCTCGTCCACGTAGCCAATCATTTAAGCGTTCGATTTTGCCTTTCTGGAAGGATGGGGTACCTGAGACTTTTCCGGTAAATTCACCGTTAAGCATTTCAGGTTCTGTACCAATCAGGTTTTCGATATTTAACAATTCTGCAATGGGGCTAGTTAGGAAACTATTGGTGGCTGTGATGATTAAAAGTGTGTCGCCTTTGGCTCGATGTTTTTCAATCAAATCGATGCCGGCTGGTAAGATGATAGGTTTGATTTTTTCATCAATATAAGCCGCACGCCAGCGTTGCAATTGCGCGAAAGAGTGATTTGCAAGAGGGGTAAAGACAAATTCTAAAAACTCAAAAATGTCTAAGTTACCTTGCTCGTATTGTGCAAGATAATGCTCATTGGCTGAGCGGTAAGTATTTTCATCCACAATGTTATTTTCACAAAGATAGCGGCCCCATAAAAAGTCACTGTCTCCGTGAAGAAGTGTGTTGTCGAGATCAAAAATTGCTAATGCCATGATGAGGAAAACGTCTCCGTATTAATGAGCTGAACGGACATTGTATGTCAAAATGCATTGCATACTGAGAGTGCTTTTAATAATCTAATCGTTAATTGAGAAATAACCGCTGGGGGCGACTGCGCTCAGCCAGCAAGAGACTTAAGTCGTGATTGATAAAGATGGCTTCAGGCCTAATGTAGGGATCATACTCTGCAATGAAAAGAATGAAGTGTTGTGGGCACAGCGTGCGCAGCATGACTCGTGGCAGTTTCCACAGGGAGGAATAAAATCTCACGAAACGCCAGAGCAGGCGGCATATCGTGAGTTAATGGAGGAGGTCGGTTTACAGCCACAGCATGTTGAATTGATTGCCACTACTCGTGGTTGGCTTCGTTATCGATTACCAAAACGTTACCTTCGTTATGGCAATAAACCGCTATGCATAGGGCAAAAACAACGCTGGTTTTTGATGCGCTTTACCGGTAAACCAGAAGACGTAAAGCTAAATCTTTATGAAAAGCCGGAGTTTGATGACTGGCGCTGGGTTGATTACTGGCATCCTGTCGATGAAATCGTCTTTTTTAAACGTCGCGTTTATGAGAAAGCGCTGCACGAATTTGCACCATTATTGTTTCCTGAATACCGCCGCCGCATTAGCCGTAGTAAACAGAAGTAAGCTTTTGATTACAGTTGTTTTCGATAAACGCGCGAGTTGCGTTGAAAGTTGTACATCGCTTGTTTCTGAATAGGCAAATCGGCTAATTCAGCTGCAGCAAAACCGTGCTCCAAAAACCAATGTGCTGTCTGCGTGGTGAGCACATAGAAGCTTTTGATTCCTTGCGATTTCCCTGTTTTTTCAATGGTTGATAGCAACTGTTTGCCTCGTCCTGAGCTTTGGTAATGCTCTGAGACTGCTAGGCAAGCCAGCTCTGCCATTTCATTTTCTGGATAAGGATAGAGTGCCGCACACGCAATAACACTGCCATCACGTTCCATTACAGTGAAGTGCTCGATCTCTTGCTCAAGTAATTCACGAGAGCGTTTGACGACAATGCCTTTTTCTTCGAGCGGTTGGATCAGTTCGAGTATGCCGCCGACATCATCAATTGATGCTTGGCGAATAGTTTCAAATGAGGTGGCGGTCACTAATGTGCCTGCACCGTCACGGCTGAATAATTCTTGTAACAAACCGCCATCAATGGCTCGATCGAGAAGATGAACCCGTTCTACGCCAGACTCACAAGCGTCTATTGCCGCTGGCAGTGAAGGGTGTGCGGTGATAGAGGCTTTGGCTTCAGTAACAGTCAATTCCTTAGCTAGGGTTTGGTTACTTGGCCCGATGAAAATTAATTTGTCGGTTTTTAAAGCGGTGGCGACCGCAGTAGCGATTGATTCAGCCGAGACATTAAAGCTTTCACCTGTTAGTGAATAACCCAAGGGGGGCAGTAAGACGATATTTCCCATCGATAGTTGTTGGTTAATACCATCACTGTCTATTCGGCGAATTTTGCCCGTGTGGCCTAAGTCAACACCATCAATTATTCCGGCAGGTCTCGCTATAACTAAATTGCCACTGATGCAGCGAATACGCGCATCCGCCATTGGGGTATGTGGTAAACCTGATGACAGCTTTGATTCGATATCTAAGCGAAGTTTGCCAATAGCGGCTTTAGCTATGGCTAAACTATTTTCATCGGTAATCCGCAAACCTTTATGGTATTTCACTGGCACATGTTGCTGTTCGCAACTGGCTTCAATTTGGGGTCTTGCCCCAAACACTAAAATCAACTTGATACCAAGACTGCTTAAAATGGCGATGTCATGCAGGAGAGGATCAAATCCTTGGCTATCAACTGTTTCGCCATCAAATGCGATAACAAAGGTGGCGCCACGATGGCTGTGAATATAAGGCGCAGCTCTACGAAACCAACTGGTCGTCGTTGCTGAATTGTGTTGCAGCGATGATGGCTTATTGTCGATCATGATGTCCTTTTTATCCTAGAGTCAGCACGCTTGCCAAGTGTCGTGTAAAATTTAGCAGATTATCTCTCTGTTAACTACGGATGACAGAGCGTAAGACCGATTTGGAGACATGCATATGCCTGAATACCGTTCAAGAACATCGACTGCTGGCAGAAATATGGCTGGCGCACGAGCCCTGTGGCGCGCGACAGGAATGAAAGATGATGATTTTAACAAACCTATCATTGCCATCGCTAACTCATTTACTCAGTTTGTACCAGGTCACGTTCATTTAAAAGATCTGGGCCAACTTGTTGCGCGTGAGATTGAGCGTGCAGGCGGCGTGGCAAAAGAGTTCAACACGATTGCGGTAGATGACGGTATCGCGATGGGGCATGGCGGTATGCTTTATAGCTTACCTTCACGTGACATTATTGCTGACTCAGTTGAATACATGGTGAATGCCCACTGTGCTGATGCCATTGTCTGCATTTCAAACTGTGACAAGATCACGCCGGGCATGTTGATGGCGGCGATGCGTTTGAATATCCCGGTAATATTTGTATCTGGCGGCCCGATGGAAGCGGGTAAAACGAAATTAGCAGGTAAAGATGTCAAACTCGACTTAGTTGATGCCATGGTTCAAGCCGCAGATGAAAGCATCAGTGATGCTGATGTGGAACAAGTTGAACGTAGTGCTTGCCCAACCTGTGGTTCGTGTTCAGGTATGTTTACAGCCAACTCAATGAACTGCTTAACTGAGGCTTTGGGTTTATCGTTACCTGGCAATGGTTCCTTGCTGGCAACACATGCCGACCGTAGAGAACTATTTTTAGAAGCTGGCCGTCGTATTGTTGATATTGCTAAGCGCTATTACGAGAACGACGAAGTCGATGTGCTTCCACGTTCAATCGCCACTAAAGCCGCATTTGAAAATGCCATTGCCTTAGATATCGCTATGGGCGGTTCAACCAACACCGTATTGCATTTACTAGCGGCTGCACATGAAGCCAATACCGACTTTACGATGGCGGATATCGATCGCATGTCACGTCAAATTCCTAATTTATGTAAAGTTGCCCCAGCAACCAATAAATATCATATGGAAGATGTGCATCGTGCTGGTGGCGTCATGTCTATTTTGGGTGAGTTGGCGGCCGCTAATTTATTGCACACTGATATTCCAACCGTGCACAGCAAAACCATGGGTGAAGCCCTCGCACAATGGGATGTGAAACGAAGTCAATATGAACCAGCGCTTATGCGGTTCCTAGCCGGTCCTGCCGGTATCCCAACACAAGAAGCCTTTAGCCAAAATTGCCGCTGGCCTGAACTTGATCTTGATCGTGAAAATGGTTGTATTCGTGATTATGAACATGCGTATAGCAAAGACGGTGGTCTGGCTGTGTTGTATGGCAATTTGGCATTGGAAGGTTGTATCGTAAAAACAGCTGGGGTAGATGATTCGATCCTTACCTTCTCTGGGCCTGCACGTATTTTCGAGTCACAAGATGATTCGGTAGCAGCTATTCTTCGCGGTGATATTAAAGAAGGTGATGTTGTACTGATTCGTTACGAAGGCCCTAAAGGTGGGCCTGGTATGCAAGAAATGCTTTATCCAACCAGTTACCTAAAATCAAAAGGATTAGGTAAAGCCTGTGCTTTATTAACGGATGGCCGATTTTCAGGTGGTACGTCAGGATTATCGATTGGTCATGCTTCCCCAGAAGCGGCGGAAGGTGGCAATATTGGTTTGGTTGAAGAGGGGGATATCATCAATATTGACATACCAAACCGTAAGATTAATGTCGCATTGAGTGATGAAGAGTTGGCTCATCGTCGAGCTGCGATGGAAGAGCGCGGTGAAAATGCATGGCAACCTGTTGGACGTGAGCGTCAAGTAAGCCTGGCATTACAAGCCTATGCGGCGCTAACGACATCAGCTGCAAAAGGTGCTGTGCGTGATCTTGAGCAATTAAAACGTCGCTGATAATAAAGCCGATGAAACCAAAAAGCCCGCTTTTGCGGGCTTTTTTTATGACTTATATTTGCTGGGCATACAGTTTTTGGTAAAGACCACTTTGCTGAATAAGCGCATCATGGTCGCCATCAGCGATGATATCTCCACCATCAAACACGACGATGCGGTCAGCTTGTTTTACGGCACTTAGTCTATGGGCAATGATAATCGTGGTGCGGTTTTCCAAGTATGCTTCCAATGCCGTATGAAGCTGATGCTCGGTATCACTATCTAGAGCGGATGTTGCCTCATCCAATACTACGACACTGGGATTAACTAATACCATGCGAGCAATAGCTAAGCGTTGACGTTGTCCACCGGATAGCTTGACCCCATCACGACCAATAATGGTATCAAGCTGTTTTGGTAAGGCTTTGATGACCGTTTCTAATTGTGCGATTTTAATAGCGGCCCAGACAGCAGCATCATCATACTGACGACCCATAGTGATGTTTTGACGGACATCATCATTAAATAAAGCAGGGCTTTGTAACACCGTAGCCACATGCTCACGCACCGTGTCTAAGCCTATTTCACTGACTGGCTCACCGTTAAAAAAGACCATGCCTTTATCAGCTGGATAAAGCCCCAGAAGTACATTCACAAGGGTTGATTTACCGGCACCACTGGCGCCGACCAAGGCCACTTTTTCTCCTGCTTTTATAGACAGTGAGACACCACTCAGTATTTTATTATTATCACCATATGCAAAATGCAGATCATCGATCTCAATACTGCAGGGCTTGCCTACCTCAAACGGATTGATATGGTTCGGATACTGCTTTTCTTCTTGCATTGAAAATAAACTATTAAGACGGCCGACAGCCGCATCGGCTGAATAATAGGCGTATTGAATGTTGAGGATTTCTTGGACGGGGCCCATCATGAACCAAAGATAGCCAAACACAGCGAACATTTGACCAATCGACAGATCTGAAAAAACCACCATAAACATACTGACAGCTCTAAACAGATCAAATCCAAATAGGAAAATAACAAATGACAGACGGTTGGCTGCATCACTTTTCCATGCATATTCAGAGGCGTGATTTCTGACTTGTCTTGCATGACTAATGACCCGTAATAAATAATACTTTTCACGATTGGCTGCACGAATTTGTTGCACTGCATCCAGCGTTTCGGTCAAGCTTTGTTGAAAAATTTCAAAGGCGGAGTTCTCTTCCTTTTTCAAGGCTTTGACATGTTTTCCCACCCGCATGGTGAAATAAATCACCAACGGATTCATAAATAAAATTAACAAGGCCAGTTGCCAGTGCAAAAACAGCAGAATAACGGCGGTGCCAATAATGCTTAAGCTGGCAACAATAAAACGACTGATGGTGCTGCCGATAAAGTTATCGATTACTTCGATGTCAGTGACAAAATGTGAGGCAATACCTGCACTGCCTTTAGTTTCATATTCACTTATGGCAATGCGACCAAGTCGTTTTATGAGTCGTTGCCGAATCCGAAAAGTAATTCGCTTAGCAATGAGCGTGAAATAGCGTGACTGAGCGACGTTTAATAAAACAGATGCCACCCTAAGTATCAGTGTAAAGACCAACACTGCCGAGATGAAAAGAATAGGGCCTTGCCAACTGGCGGGGGTGAATTGGCCAATAAAAGCGACAGTTGGTCCAGGTTGGTTGAGTAAGACTTCGTCGACCATCAACGGCAGCAGGAGAGGAACAGGAACCG
>DRHY01000016.1 GCA_011052985.1 Methylophaga thalassica | reverse complement strand
CTTTTCCACGGGAAGAAAATACATATGTCCGAGGCACTCATAAATGCAGGACATGGAGTGGACACAGAAGCCGATTTAGTCGAGGTCAGACGCCTGTTGACTCAATAAGTCTGCTAGACCAGCGGCAATCAGTTCAGCATGAAGGTTTCCTTCAGCATCAAACGCCGGTAACGTATAGATAACAGGCACATTACGATGCCCTTCACCATACTGATTTGCCTGGATATTTTGGTCCTGTTCCAAGGCTTGTAGTACCAATTCTTTATCGTCCAATACTTCAATAATGACGCATTGCTGTTGATGATAAATCACCTGCTGACCAATCAAGGTCAGCAGGTGTTGACTATGGATATTATTCTTTGGTGACATCATCTTTGCTCGCTTCAGTAGATATCTGAGTTTTCTTCTCAGCACTATTATCTTCTGAAGACGTTTTTTTAGCTACCTTCGGTGTAGTCGGTTTTTCTGATGCTTCTTTAACGTCTACTGGCGCTTCTTTTACAGCATTCGCTGCCGCAGCTTCAGCCTTATCTTTTTCACTAGGGCGACGACGACGGTTAGTACTAGGAGAGCGTGGACGACGAGGTTTGCTGGAAGGTACCTTATTACCATCTATCTCTTTGTCAGCATCCGATTTAATAAAATTACCATTCACTTCTGGTTCTGGTGAAGGAATCGCGTTACCGTTTATTTCTGGCTCTGGTGGCGGTAGTGAGTTACCTTTTTCGGCTACACCTTCAGGTGAGACAGTCGTGTTTTCAGCATTTTCTGTTCGAGCTGCTGCAGGACGACGGCGACGGCCACCTCTGCGAGAGCGTCGGCCATTATTATTGCGTGGTGTTTGTTGTTCGTCACCATCACTATTCGCCGCGACTTTCTCTTCCGTTGGTTTAGCTTCATCCTTCTTCTGTTCTACAGGCTCAGCCGCTTTATCCGCTTTATCATTACGTCGACGCGGTTTTGGTCGGTCATCTGATGAGTTAGCATTACGATTATTGTTGCGACCACGGCCACGACGGTTTTGATTACGTTCCTGTACTGGCTTTTCCTCAACAACTTTCTCAGGTTCAGCTGTCTTTTCTTCTTCAGGCTCGGATTTACCTGTCAGTACATTGAGTAATCGTTTTAGTAAGCTAGGTTTTTGCTGTTCAGGCTCAGCCGCCTTAGCTTCTTTACTCACAGTAGGGGCTGGAGCGATATGTGATACACCTGTGACAGCTGGTTGCTCCATAACGGGTTTGTCACGAAGTACCGCTGAGGTATCTTGCTCAGGTTCGGAAATCAATTCATGACTGACTTCAGAGCGCGCATTGCCATCTTTGATACGTTCAATATCAAAATGTGGTGTATCCATATGCGGATTTGGTATGAGTACGACCTTCACATTCTGACGTTTTTCAATAATATCGATTTGAAGACGTTTGTCATTCAAAATGAATGTCGCCACAGGTACGGGTAACTGAACTATCAATTGAGTAATGCGATCTTTGGTCGCTTCTTCTTCTACGATACGCAGTACCGCTAAGCCAAGCGACTCAACACCACGGACATGACCTAATCCAGCACAACGTGGGCAGATTTCTTGATGCGCATCACCCAAAGCTGGACGAAGACGCTGACGTGACATTTCGAGCAGACCAAACCGAGATATACGTCCTACTTGAACACGTGCCCTATCGGCTTTCATATGTTCGCGTAAGCGATTTTCTACGTCACGTTGATTTCTGCTAGGTCCCATGTCGATGAAATCGATCACAACCAGACCGCCAAGATCACGCAGACGTAGTTGACGGGCAATCTCTTCAGCCGCTTCTAAATTGGTGTTTAAAGCGGTTTCTTCGATGTCACCGCCTTTATTGGCTCTTGCTGAGTTAACATCAATTGATATCAAAGCTTCAGTTGGATCGATGACTAGCGCGCCACCAGAAGGTAAACGTACTTCATGACGGAAAGCACTCTCAATCTGACTTTCTACTTGGTATCGAGTAAATAGAGGGACTTTATCCTGGTACAGTTTAAACTTATTCAACTCATGCGGCATGACCATGCGCATAAAATCATAACCAGTCTGATATACCTCAGGAGAATCAACTAAGATTTCACCAATATCTTTACGTAAGTAATCGCGTAGAGCACGAATAATGATGTTACTTTCTTGATATACAAGGAACGGTGCGTGGCGGTCTTTGGTTGCCACATCAATCGCTGTCCACAACTGAACTAGGTATTCCAAGTCCCATTGAAGCTCTTCAGTTTGTTTGCCGACACCCGCTGTACGGACAATCATGCCCATACCATCAGGCACCTCTAGCGTACGGAGGGCTTCTTGTAGCTCAGCACGTTCATCACCTTCGATTCGACGCGATATACCACCCGCTCTTGGGCTATTAGGCATTAACACTAGATAACGGCCAGCCAGGCTGATAAAGGTTGTTAAAGCGGCGCCTTTATTCCCCCGCTCTTCTTTTTCAATCTGGATGACGAGTTCTTGACCAACTTTCAGAACATCTTGAACATTAATACGGCCAGATGATTCCTCGCCGTTATCACGTTGTTTGAAATAAGACTTAGAAATTTCTTTTAACGGTAAAAACCCCTGCCTCTCTGCGCCATAGTCAACGAATACAGCTTCTAAACTAGGCTCAACTCGAGTGATTTTACCTTTATAGATGTTTCCCTTTTTTTGTTCTCTGGATGGTGTATCGATATCCAGGTCAAACAGGCGCTGGCCATCGACCATTGCCACACGCAACTCTTCTTCGTGTGTTGCGTTAATTAAAATACGTTTCATTCACTAACCTCAATGTTGAGGTTCGCATATCTTGTCGCACATCACTGTGGACGCGTGCCAATTGGGCTATACAGAGACGATGTCTGTGTTCAGTAATTAATTAAGTTTTCGTATGTTTTACATTCATGAGCCCTCCAATCAAGGCATTCATGATTCATTTTCTTTTCATCGCAATAGTGTTCTGCGAAACTAGCTATCTGAGCTTAATCTGAACCGTTTTTTTGTTTTATTAATTACTTCTTTCGTCCTGTCTGACGCATCTTTCTAGTCATTTTACTGGCGATCTAGACATGGGAACCTAATATTCTTAAAGGACTCCCTATGAGTCCACCTGCTGAACCCCTGCTCAGCTAAGAGATAATATGTTTACCGGGCGCCGCATCAACCTCTTCCGGAGGGCGCGACGCAAATTTAGGTCTTCGTGGTCAAAAGTCGGTATACTGACCTCATTCTACGCACGGACCGACATTCGAATATAGCAGTCTATTGCCATCTCAGCAACTTGAAATTAAACCCAACTATGGCAAGTCACAAAGCACAATCACTTAAAGTCCAATTTATCGAGATATCCGCTGCTCAAGCTGGCCAACGCATCGATAATTTTTTACTTACCCTTGAAAAGGGCGTCCCCAAGAGTCGCATCTATCGCGCAATTCGTAAAGGCGAAGTTCGCGTCAATAAGGGGCGGATAAAACAAACGTATAAGTTGCAGCCAGGCGATAGTGTTCGGGTACCGCCACTAAAAGTGGTCGAAAAAGTCACGCCGACCGACGTTCATCCCTCTTTAAAGCAAGAACTATTAGATAGCATCATTTTTGAGGATGATGATTTATTAGTATTAAACAAACCCGCAGGCTTGGCTGTTCACGCAGGTTCACAAATTCAACTAGGTGTTATTGAAGCATTTCGAATTCTTCGTTCCGAGTGTGATTTCCTCGAACTGATTCATCGATTAGATCGTGATACTTCAGGTTGTTTGCTCATAGCAAAAACGCGAACGGCCTTGGTAAACATGCAAGATCAAATGAAAAGTCATGAAATTGATAAACGCTATCTAACTTTATTAAAAGGTAATTTAGCATCAGAGCAACAGCTTATTGAGCAGCCCCTGCAAAAAAATATCGTCACCTCCGGTGAACGCATGGTCAAAGTAGATTCTGATGGCAAATATGCCAAAACACTATTTATCAGCCGGCAGGTCTTTGCAAACTGTCAACTCACCGAAGTGAAACTGTTCACTGGCCGCACTCATCAAATTCGTGTCCACTCTGCTTGGATGGGTCACCCAGTCGCCGGCGATGAGAAATATGGTCATCGTGAATTTAATAAAGAGATAAAAAAATCACATCTAAACCGTATGTTTCTTCATGCATGGCGCTTAGGTATCCATCATCCCATCACACAAGAACCTATGTTACTTGAATCACCACTGCCATCTAAATTAGAAGAAGTGATCTCATTTTTGGGAAAATCATGACGCCATACCAACTGATTGTATTTGACTGGGATGGCACATTGATGGACTCAACTGGCCATATTGTACATTGCATGAAATTAGCTATCGATAAATTGGCAATGCCAGTACTGACCGATGTCGAGATCAGTCACATCATCGGACTTGGTTTGGATGAGGCAGTACAAACCTTATATCCTTCTCTGAGCTCTAAACAACAGCAGCAGTTAGTCCAAACCTACAGACAAACATGGATTCAAACACCCGAAGAAACGGAATTGTTTGACAATGCCAGAGCCTTGTTATCGATGTTAGAAGAACAAGAAATATTGTTGGGCGTAGCAACAGGTAAAAGTAGAAGGGGTCTTGATCGTGCTTTAGCAAAAACAGGCTTGGCAAATCATTTCATTGCCACCCGTTGTGCCGATGAATGTCACTCAAAGCCACACCCGCAAATGTTATTAGAGCTTATCAATTATGCTGGTGTTGCTGCCCAAGAGACACTTATGATTGGTGATACCGAATTTGATCTACAGATGGCTCATAATGCGGGCGCTGATAGTCTTGCCCTGACGCAAGGTGCACACCCATTAGAACGCCTCAGCGCGTGTAGTCCAAAAGCGATATTGGATGATCTTCACCAAGTAGAGAAATGGTTGGCTGGCTCAGATGCCAACTTTTGATATGATGATGCACTTATGTTCTTTAAGGATTAATGACAATGGCGACATACGGTGGTTTTCCTCCAAATAACGGAGACCAACAAACGAATAAAAACACGGAAGAACTCAGTTGGGAGCGCAATGTCCTCAAAGATTTAGCCTATGCTTCAATTAAAGAACAACGCAGCAAACGCCGTTGGGGTTACGTCTTTAAAGGATTATTTCTACTTTACCTCATTGCCTTTTTAATTCTAGCTTACTCGCCCGGTAAAATGACTACATCCAATGGGCCACACACAGCTATGGTAGAAATTTATGGTGAAATCTCTGCTGATAGTGAGGCAAATGCCGATAGCATCGTCACAGGTCTTCGCAATGCATTTGATGACAAAGCCGCAAAAGGATTAATTTTGCGTATGAATACGCCTGGCGGAAGTCCAGTTCAATCAGGTATCGTCAATGACGAACTACAGCGCTTGAAAAAAATGCGTCCTGATTTCCCTGTTTACGCCGTCGTGCAAGACGTCTGTGCCTCAGGTGGTTATTACATCGCCGTCGCAGCTGATAAAATTTATGCTGATAAAGCCAGTATCGTTGGTTCAATTGGTGTGCGAATGGATGGTTTTGGTTTCACTGACCTTATCGATAAAGTGGGTGTTGAACGTCGCTCACTCACTGCCGGTGAACACAAGGCCTTTTTAGACCCATTTTTACCGATGAAAGAATCTGATCTCGAGCATGCGCATCAAATGTTGAATACCATTCATCAACAATTCATTGATGTTGTAAAAGCAGGTAGAGGTGATCGCTTAGTTAATAATGATGACTTATTTTCAGGTCTCTTCTGGTCAGGTGAACAAGCCGTCAACCTTGGTCTAGTCGATGGACTGGCTAGTACAAGTACCGTGGCACGAGATATCATTGGTGCTGAAGACATTGTTGATTACACTCCTCGTCCAGACTACTTAGATCAATTTGCTGGTAAATTAGGTGCATCGATATCTCAGCTTATGAATGAGAAAGCGACATGGAGTATGAACTAAGATGGCAGACTCAACTCTTTCTGAAGAACAGCTAAAAGAACGCGAAGAACGCTTTCGTTATGTTGATTTAACTCATCCATTGATGAAAGCCCTGTTTGAAATGCAGCTTAATCTTGATGCATTGCAGGAGGAACAATCATGACGCTATCAGCTGAATCACTTGTCAATAAGTCGTTGGAATTAGTGTCACCTCCGACAACTTACACTCAGCTCAATGAGCTTATTGCTGATCCAGATAGCTCTATTGATGACATTAGTGCCATTATCAATACGGACCCTGCATTAGCAACAAGATTACTGAAAATAGTTAACAGTCCTTTTTATGGTTTTCCATCTCAAATCAACACGATTTCTAGAGCCATCACTATTATTGGTACCAGGGAACTAATCAACCTTGTACTAGCGACTGCAGTATTAAATTCTTTTCGAGGCATACCCGCTTCACTAGTCAATATGGATGCCTATTGGCGACATAGTTTTGCAACCGCTATTACCAGTAAATTGTTAGCTGAGGAATGTGGTCAACGCCAGAGTGAGCAGTTTTTTATTGCCGGTCTTTTGCATAATATTGGCAGCTTGGTGATCTACCAAACAGTACCAGAACTTGCCCGTGAAGCACTTAATCACGCTGAATTTGGGAATGAAGTCATTTTTGAAGCTGAACAACGGGCGATGGGCTTCGATCATACCCATGTCGGTGAGGCATTAGCGAGAGCATGGCGCTTGCCTAAATCACTGCAAGAAGTAGCAAGGCATCATCACTCGCCGTCTAATGCAGATGAATATCCAATTGATGTCGCCATTGTCCATATCGCTGATATTTTGGTATCTTCCGTGCCGTTTGGCCACAGTGGTGATAACCACGTGCCACCGCTCGATCCTGCTGCTTGGGAATTATTAGGGTTAAATGAGGTGCAAATGCCTGATTTATTGCTACAAGTTGCCAAGCAAATTGCACGTTTAGAATCAGTCATGCTGACTGACCATTAATCTTTTATGACCTTGTCATAAACGTCATTTAAACAAGAGGCTAACAATGAGAACCGTACTTCTCGGCGCCCCAGGCTCCGGTAAAGGCACACAAGGTGTTGTCTTATCTAAAAAATTTAATATCCCACAAATTTCAACGGGTGATTTGCTGCGTGCCGCCGTCAAAGCGGGTTCTGAGCTTGGTAAACAAGCAAAGAGCGCTATGGATGCAGGCGCATTGGTATCTGATGATATCGTCATCGGCCTAATCCGTGAGCGTCTATCAGAAGAAGATGCATTAAATGGTTACATTCTTGACGGTTTTCCTCGCAATATTCCTCAGGCTGAAGCGCTAGACAGTATGCTGGATCAGCTTGGCCAACCACTGCAAGGCGTCGTATTATTAAATGTCCCTTTTGAAGAGCTAATGCAGCGCTTAACAGGCCGTCGCACCTGTAAAGATTGTGGTGCTATTTATAACGTTCATTTATCACCTCCTAAAAAAGCAGATCATTGCGATAGCTGTGGTGGGGATCTTTTCCAACGTGAAGATGATAATGAAGAAACCATTGGCAACCGTTTAAAAGTCTATGAAGAACAAACGGCGCCATTGATTGGTTATTACAAAAATCAGCACATTCTGCATACCATTCAAGGTACAGGTGACGTAGACGAAATCACCAGCGCTGTTGGTGCCGTATTCGACACTATTTAACCGTAAAGTGATCGGCCCTTAGCATCCTCGCGGGGCCGATATTAAATCAGTATGGCTAAAATACTTGCTGTCGGCATTGCCACCATCGATATTGTAAATCTTGTCAGTGCTTATCCTGAAGAGGATGATGAGATCCGTGTTGTATCACAGCGCATATCCCGAGGCGGTAACGCCACCAATACACTCGTTGTGCTAAGTCAACTTGCCCATCAATGTGCATGGACGGGTGTATTGATCGATGAATCTGATGCCAAAATCGTCACCGATGATTTGGATAGATACCAGATTGATTACCAATCATGTTCCATGTTGGCGGAAGGCAAGTTACCGACGTCCTACATCACCTTAAGTGAGCAAACGGCCAGTCGAACCATTATTCATCATCGTGATTGCCCTGAATTAAGCTTTTCATCGTTCTCAAATCTGGATCTAACACGTTATGACTGGATTCACTTTGAAGGTCGTAATATAGACGAGTTGGAAAAAATGCTCCGTTGGATGAAACAACATCATCCAACCATCCCCTGCTCTTTAGAAATTGAAAAACCCCGTCCAGGCGTTGAAGATTTATTTGCTTTTGCTGATGTGTTGTTGTTCTCAAAACCCTATGCTCGGCACGTCGGCTATGAATCGCCTGAGCAATTTCTGGAGACAATGAACTACGATGCCATTATGACTTGCAGCTGGGGTGATCAAGGCGCTTGGTTAAAGCAGGGAAAACAATCTATCCATCATCCTGCCTTAGAAGTAAATCGTTTGGTCGATACACTGGGGGCTGGCGATACCTTTAATGCAGGCATTATCTCTGGTTTAGTTAATCACTATTCTATCGAAAAAACCTTGGCTGATGCTTGCCATTTGGCAGGGATAAAATGTGGCCAGCTTGGTTTTGACAACGTGGTAAGTTCATCATGACATCTATCTATTTATGCGAGTTCAATGAACTCAAGGGATATCAAACTCGCGGTTTTGAAATCGATTTAGGCAATGACAAAACTCTAGATTGTTTTGCCCTCAAACAAGATGGCGAAGTGAGAGTGTATTTAAATTTCTGCCCGCATTTAGGCATTCCTTTGAATTGGCAGCCAGATGCATTCATGTCATTAGAAGGCACCCATATTCAGTGTGCCACCCACGGTGCATTATTTGAATTGGAAAATGGCTATTGTTTTTCAGGCCCGTGTCGGGGTGAGAGTCTGACAGCCTTAAATG
>DRHY01000015.1 GCA_011052985.1 Methylophaga thalassica | reverse complement strand
GACAATAGTGATCGTTATCAGTGGCTATTTAATGGTGACAATTAAGGGCGATGGCTTGAATGTCTTCGATTGGTTCACCATCCCAGCCTTATTCACCGCAGAATCAACTTGGTCAGACACCGCCGGTTTAATTCACTTATGGACAGCCTATGTCCTCATTGGATTGGCTTCTTGTCACGCACTTGCAGGACTAAAGCATCACTTTATTGACAAAGACCATACCCTCAAAAGAATGATCGGAATTTCAAAGGAGAATGACTTATGAAAAAAACAATTTTTGCACTATCGCTATTAGGTTTGTCATCTATTACACCAGCATACGCAGCAGATTATGTGATTGATACTGAAAAGGCGCATGCATTCATCGATTTCCGCATTCAACATCTTGGTTACAGTTGGATGAGTGGACGTTTTGATGATTTCGCTGGTACATTTAGCTACGACGCTGAGAATCCAGAGGCATCAGCCATTAACGTGAAAATAGACACCGCCAGTGTTGATACCAATTTTGCTGAGCGTGACAAACATATCCGTGAACGTTTTCTAAACACCGATAAATTCCCTGAAGCATCCTTTAAATCCACTTCATTTAAGAAAATGGCTGATGGTAGCTTGGTGATGGTCGGTGATTTCACACTCCACGGAGTCACCAAAGAAATCAGTATCCCAGTAAGTAAAGTGGGTGAAGGTAACGACCCATGGGGTGGATATCGTGCTGGTTTTGTGGGCGAAACTAAATT
Source organism: Methylophaga thalassica (assembly GCA_011052985.1). Taxonomy (GTDB): domain Bacteria; phylum Pseudomonadota; class Gammaproteobacteria; order Nitrosococcales; family Methylophagaceae; genus Methylophaga; species Methylophaga aminisulfidivorans_A. Next base: position 2,337 of record DRHY01000015.1, on the reverse strand, counting down.
TAAGATTGCAGATTATGGCATAGATGTGGGTATGTTAGGTCCTGCTTCAGAAGAGATTTACTTGACTCTATCGATTGAAGGTATTCGTCAATAACTAGTTAGCTTCAGCTTCACTCAGCTTTGATAATCGGGCGAGTTCATCTTCCATGCTGCCTACGGGTAATAACTGATCTGCTCGGTTATACCAGTAGGTGGCATTATTTTTATCACCTTCAAGTAAATGTAGATAACCGTGAATCATGCATGAAAGCATGTCGTCATGTTGTTGAATAAGTTGATGTGCGCTTTGCCAATCTTGTTGCTGAATCAGCGCGATTGATAATGAATGATGTGATGCCATGGTATCCCCTTTAAGGGGAAAGTTTGCCTTAAAAGAGGGGCTTGTTTCAAGCTATGAATATTGACTTGCCAGCAATAATAATCCGCCAACAAAGGCAAATGGAGAGGTGATGATAACAAACGCCAGTTTGGCCATTTCTCTGGTGATATAAATTAAATCAATTAATAGTGTCATGATTAACTCCTTTGTATCTGACACGATGCATTATAATGCCCTATTGTGACATTCAAGTGACCGACAAATACTACCCATGAACATTCTTGCACTCGATACCTGCACTGAGATGTGTTCCGTTGCCTTATTAAGTCAGGGCAAAACATATGAACAATCCGTTATCACACAGCGTGGCCACTCTGAAAAAATTCTTGGCATGCTGGATACAATTTTAAAAGAAGCTGACTGCCTGCTTCGAGATATTGACTTTATTGCTTTTGGACGTGGTCCAGGTTCATTTACAGGTGTTCGGGTCTGTGTTGGTGTGGCTCAAGGTATTGCCTTTGCTAATAAAACCCCAGTAATTCCTATTTCTACTTTGGCAGCTGTAGCTCAACGTGGCATTGATGAGCATGGTGCAAGTATCATGGCTGTAGCCATGGATGCCCGAATGAAGGAAGCCTACTGCGGCGTATATAAAAATCACAATGGTTTAGCTCAACTGGACGGTAGTGAAAAAGTCAGTTCTCCTGAAGCTTTCACATTAGATGACAAGCAACAATACCAAGCTTTAGGCACTGCTTGGCATGAGTACACAAATGAATTTAAAAAGCATCTAGCAGTGGATTTAGTTGATTCAGCCATCCATTTACTACCAACCGCTGCTGCTATGTTGAAGCTTGCCATACCAATGGCAGAAGCTAAGCAAGCCATTCCAGCTGATCAGGCTGTGCCTGTTTATCTTCGAGACAATGTGGCTAAGAAAAAAGGGGAGCAACAGCGTGCGTAAACAAGACAACATTTATGCCGCCGCATTAGACCAGATGGTCGATTTTCGTTTTGATGAGAAAGTAGTCGATGTGTTTCCAGACATGATTCAACGCTCAGTGCCCGGCTATGCAACAATGATATCAACGATTGGTGTTCTTGCTGCTAAGTATGCACAAGCCGATACAAAATGTTATGACCTAGGTTGCTCGCTTGGTGCTGTGACCTTGTCTATGCGCCACAGAATAAAACAACAAAACTGCAACATTATTGCAGTTGATAATTCACCTGCGATGACAGAAAAGGCGGCTAATATTTTAGCGGCTGATACCAATTCACAGGTTAAGGTTGATTTGGTATGTGCTGATATTGCCGATATTGATATTCAAAATGCGTCGGTCGTGGTGATGAATTTCACCTTGCAGTTTATTCCTATTGAGCAAAGACAGACGCTAGTTAACAAAATCTACCAGGGACTTGAGGCTGGCGGCGTTCTTATTTTGTCTGAAAAATTGGCATTTGATGATAATGACGTTAATCAGTTTCACATTGATTCACACCACGATTTCAAGCGAGATAATGGTTACAGTGATATGGAAATCAGCCAAAAGCGATCCGCATTAGAAAAAGTATTGATTCCTGAAAGTCTGGCACAGCATCAACAACGGTTGAATCAGGCTGGTTTTAACTTTGTAGAAAAATGGTTTCAATGTTTCAACTTTGTTTCAATGGTGGCGATTAAGTGAGTGTTTATGATGCCCTTTATAGCAGGCTTGAATCTGCTGGCTTAGTCGATTGGTGTACACAATTAGAACAGCAAATTTCTGATAGATTAGCATCTGAACGACATGGCAAAATGCCAATGTGGCAAGATGCTATGGCAATGTTACCCGCTGTTATACCCAGCCAAATTGAGTTAAAAGAAAATGTATCCATTGGGCAGGAAAGTGACCTAGTAGATATTGATATAGACCATTTCAAAGATGTCATTAAAGTCTTTCACCCTTGGCGTAAGGGACCATATCATTTATTTGATGTTCATCTAGATACCGAATGGCGATCTGATTGGAAATGGG
>DRHY01000014.1 GCA_011052985.1 Methylophaga thalassica | reverse complement strand
TAGAAGAGCTGCAATCCGGTCGTCACCGCTTACTTGAACGCCACTCGTTTAATGAAGAGGTGGCAGAAGACATTGTGGCAGAAGTCGAATCCTTATCTCGACCACTAGAATTAGCACGATTTATGGATGGTGTATTTGATGCCTTTGGTGTTGAACAGCAATCACATAGTGCCGATAGCATTATTATTGAGCCTGGCACCCATATGCAATTTGCCCAATTTCCAGGCTTACCAGAAGATGGATTGACGGCAACGTATAAAAGACGTCGTGCACTGAGTCGCGAAGATATGGCCTTTTTGACTTGGGAACATCCTATGGTCAGTGGCGCGTTAGACTTAGTACTCAGCAGTGAGCTAGGTAATAGTGCTTTTTGTACTTTAGTGACGGATGACATTAAGGCTGGCACATTGTTGTTAGAAGCCATATTTGTGATGAAAACGGTTGCTGAACGTGATTTACAGATCCAACGATATATCGCAGATAGTCATTTACGTGTTTTAGTAGATGAGCGTGGAAAGCAATATCAGTCTATATTCGAAGAAGACAACTTCAATCAACTGGCTGGACGTATTCCACGAGCTACGGCTCAGGAATTGATTCGTCATGCACGCCAACCTATTGAAACCTTGGTAACAAGAGCAAAAACAGCGGTAGAAGACGTGGAAGCTGAGTTGAAGCAGCAAGCTATGCAGGCAATGAATACCGAACTAGCTCAAGAACAAGAACGCTTAATGGCCTTAGCCAAGGTCAATCCAAACATCCGCCAGCAGGAATTGGATTATCTGTCTCAGTTGCAAACGCGACTTCAAGAAGGAATCCTAGCTGCATCATTATCGCTTGACGCTATTCGTGTCGCTATTGTGACCGAGGGAAAATAGGCCAATAACAGGCTAAAATTTAAGAGGAAATACTGTGCACAAGAAAATTGTTTTTCCTTTAGTCATTTTGTTATTGACTGGGCTTGTTGTATTTACTCTGGTTAAATCGAAACCCGAGGTGACGCCACAAGATCAACCACAAAAAAGGTGGTTGGTGGCTTCACAACAACTTAACTCAACCGTACTCTCGCCAGAAATCACGGTCTACGGTCGAGTGGAAACGCCTCGTGATTCGACATTAACCTCAGCAGTAGAAGCTGATGTGCTTGAGGTTTTGGTCTTAGAGGGACAAACCGTTAGTCAGGGCGATGAACTCATCCGACTTGATACCACGGACTTACTGTTAATACAGCAGCAGCGTGAGGCAGATCTGGCTGAAAATACAGCCGATATTGAACTTGAAAAAACACGTTATCAGCGAGATTTAACTTTGTTGAATAACCAGAAGCAACTGGTTAAGTTGGCTGATAATGTGGTGCAACGAGCAAAAAAGCTAGAACAGAATCGATTAACCTCGCGAGCCTCCCTTGATGAAGCCTCATCAAGTTACCAACAACAAATGTTAGCCCTAAAGCAACTAGAAAATGATATTGCTCAACATTCAGCTAGATTGGCGCAACTTAATGCACAACAGCAACGGGCTAACGCCTTGTTAGAGCAAAGTCGCGTCAACCTATCGCGGGCTGTTATCCGTGCTCCGTTTGATAGCCGGGTATCAAAATTAACCGTTGCTGAAGGGGATAGAGTCCGGTCAGGTGATGCTCTGGTCAATGTCTATGATTTAACTAACTTAGAAGTTCGCGCTCAAATTCCCGGTCGTTACGTCAGTGAAATACGACAAATGATGAATAATAATGTCCCGATCAAGGCCGTGGGCCTAATTGATGGTAGTTATGTGCCACTAAGCTTAGCGAGACTTTCTGGTGAGGTCCGAGTCGATAGTGGTGGCTTAGATGGTCTATTTGCTATCACTGATTATAACGACAGCCTGCCACTCGGTACGTTTGTCGAAATCAAACTCTCACTAGAAGCGAAAAATAATGTGTTTGAGCTGCCATTTAGTGCGCTTTATGGACTTGACCGCGTTTATCTTATTGAAAATGAGCTATTAAAAGCCGTCAGTATTGAGCGAGTAGGCGAAGTTGAGCGGGAGGGTCGCACCTTCATTATCGTTCGAAGTGATGATCTGAACACAGGTGACACAGTGGTCACAACACAATTACCTAATGCCATGACCGGTCTCAGAGTGGACACTCAGCAATGAGTGAGATGGGGCGTAGAAATGACCTAATAGGTCTTTTTGCTCAACATAAAGTGGCTGCCAATCTCTTGATGCTAATCATGCTGATCGTTGGCTTTGTCTCTCTAAGTAAATTAAATACACAGTTTTTCCCTAACTTTGCGTTGGATATCGTTAATGTTCGTATTGAATGGCGAGGCGCCAGTGCAGAAGATGTCGAAGAGGCGCTAACCAGTCGAGTCGAGCAAGAACTCCGAAGCATTGATTACGTAGATAAAATGACGTCGACTTCCTCCTACGGATCGTCTGTAGTGACCTTAGCGTTTGATGAGGGTACAGACATGGGACCAGCGCTGGATCAGGTGAAAGACCATGTTGCGCGAATTCGAAATTTACCCACGGACTCTGAGACACCTGAGGTCACGCTAGCTACGCGTTATGACAATGTCGCTCGGTTGCTGATCACCACTGATGGTAAGCTCGATGAGCTACGCAAACTGAGTCACCAAATAGAACGTGAATTATTAGAACGTGGCATTTCGCGGGTGACAATTACAGGCTTACCAGAAGAAGAAATTGCTATTCAGCTGCATACAGCTGACTTACAGGCACTCGGTCTGAGTTTCAATGACATTGCTGAGCGCGTTGGTGCACAAAGCCAAGATCTTCCTGCGGGTGAAATAGGTAATGATGAATCGGCAAGGCAACTGCGTAGTCTTGATCAGCGTCGCGATGCCCAGGCCTTTGGTAATTTGTCATTAAAAGCCGATTACCAAGGTGGTTTATTACGACTCGATGATGTAGCTGACATTGAGCGTCGTCCGATGCGTGACCAAGTGCGCGTGTTTTCTCACGGCCAGCCAGCCGTTGAAATCGAATTACAGCGAACAGAAAATGCTGACACGCTAAAGTCAGCAAAAATTATGCAGGATTGGCTGGATGAAACACGCGACTCTCTTCCTGTTGGGGTAAACATTGAAGTCTATGATGCCAGCTGGACACTTCTACAAGAGCGTATTACGCTGCTTTTGCATAATGGGCTCGGTGGTTTGCTTCTTGTCCTTGCCATTTTATTTTTGTTTTTACATGGACGTGTTGCTTTTTGGGTAGCAGTGGGTATTCCTGTCTCCTTTATGGCTTCTTTGTTTGTGCTTTATCTGCTCGGTGGCAGTATCAACATGATCAGTTTGTTTGGCTTGATCATGGCGCTGGGTATTATCGTCGATGATGCTATTGTGGTGGGTGAAGATGCCTTGTCTCATTATCAGAGTGGTGAAAATTCTCTGATGGCGGCTGAGGGGGGGGCCAGAAGAATGTTGGCGCCGGTGATTTCTTCATCGCTAACCACCATTTCCTCCTTCCTGCCTTTAATGCTGATAGGCGGCATTATGGGTAATATTTTGTTTGATATTCCGTTTGTCGTTATCTGCGTGATCATTGCATCCTTGGTTGAAAGTTTCTTTATTCTTCCTGGTCACTTACGTCATACATTTCATTCAATGCATCATCTAAAGCCTAGCCGCCTGCGTGGCTATTTAGACCGTCAGTTTGATCGATTTAAAGAAAACATATTTAGACCCTTAGTGACGGCTGCGGTTAAGTACAAAGCCACTACCATTGTCTTTACTGTTTCGCTGTTGATTATCTCAGTCAGTCTATTAGCGAGTGGGCGCATTTTATTTAACTTTTTCCCCTCGCCTGATGGTACAAAAATCACAGCAAATGCTAGGTTTGTAGCTGGGACCCCTAAATCAGCTATTGATGACTTCTTAGCGAGTCTCAATCAAGCTCTACTGGAAACAGAACAGAGTTATGATGAGAAACTAGTCAACGTTGCTGTCACTCGTTCTGGAAGTGCTTCATCGGCGAATGGGATGAGCTCACAGATAGATGAGCGTTACGGTTCTATTCAAGTTGAAATGACATCACCCGATAAGCGTGAGGTTAGAAATTCGCAGTTCATCAATACGTGGCGTGATCATATTCAATTACCCGCCGGAATCGAGACATTTACCATTACACAAGCCCGTGGCGGACCACCTGGCAGTGATATTGATATTAGCTTAACGGGTGGCAAGGCAGAGCAGCTTAAAAGAGCATCACAAGAGGTTGCTGAGGCGTTAGAGCTTTATCCGGGGGTGAGTGCTATTGAGGATGATATGCCTTATGGTCAGGAACAGTTAATTTATAGTATCAAAGGGCAGGGGCTGGTTTTAGGCTTGACCGTTGATTATGTCGGGCGTCAATTGCGGGCAGCATTTGATGGCCAACGAGTGCAAATTTTTCAAGATGGGGATGATGAAGTAGAAGTCAGAGTAATGCTACCTGATGATGAACGAAATACTCAGGCAAGTCTTGATAACTTTATGCTTAGATTACCCAATGGCGGCAGCGCTCCATTATCCAGTGTGGTGGACTTTACCTCACGACGTGGTTTTGATGTGCTACGCCATACTGATAGTGAATTAGCGGTTCATGTGACAGCGACCGTTGATTCCGCCGTCAATAATAACAATGTGATTTTAGCCGATATGCAGAAATCAATTTTGCCAGCTATTTCTTCTCAATATGGTGTCCACGTCAGTTTTGAGGGTAGGGCAGAAGAACAAGCCGATACCATAGGCGATATGAAACAAGGCATGATGCTCGCTTTTGTGATGATTTATATCGTTTTGGCCTGGGTGTTTGCCTCTTATGGCTGGCCGCTTGTTGTTATGGCCGCCATTCCTTTTGGCTTAATTGGTGCACTCTTTGGCCATTTTTTACTCAATGTTGATCTGACGATTTTGTCTTTGTTTGGTATTTTTGGATTGTCAGGAATTGTGGTCAATGACTCGATCATACTCGTGACCTTTTTCAAACAATTACGCGAGTCCGGAATGGCTGTTCAACAAGCCATTATTGAAGCGGCTACACAACGCTTACGTGCCGTTTTACTGACGTCATTGACGACAATTGCCGGCTTGACCCCACTATTATTTGAAACCTCTCTGCAAGCCCAGTTTTTGATCCCAATGGCTATTTCTATGTCATTCGGCTTGATGTTTTCAACAGTGCTGGTGTTATTGGTGATTCCCGCCATGTTATCCGCTTATGAAGAGACTATAGTGAAACTTACCTTTCGGAGACGAGAGAGTTCGACCCGTTAAGTCTCAGTTAACATTAGCGTGGCATGGTAGGCTGATATAAAAAGATAAAAGGTAGAGAAATATGAAGGTCATTTCATCACTAATTTTGAGCAGTTTAATTGCCACGGCTGTGCCATTTGTGTGTGTCGCCGAGACAGTAACAAGCTCGGTACCTTACTCGAAGGAAATGACGCTTGCTGATGTCAGTGAGCAGGTATATCAACGTCTACCGGGAAAATTGGCAGAAACTAAATACGGACAGCTAGAACAAGCAAATCGGGATTTAGGCAATGCCTTATTTGCCGAACCCGCTACGGCAAATCTTCATCTCTTCAGTGATGCCATTGGCTCTTCAAACGGTTATCAAGAGTGGGAGAGTAGTGTTGATTTACCCTTGTGGTTACCTGGGCAAAAACAACAGCAGCAATCTTTATCAGACAAGTTTGCTGCAGAATTACCTGCCTATCAACAAGCGCTCAAACTACAGGCCGCAGGTGAAGTAAGACAGTTAATATGGCAGGTCAAGTTAGCTGAAGCGGAAGTCGAACAAGCCAAACAGCTCTGGGAAACAGCAAAAAAGTTATTAAATGATGTGGATTCGAGAGTGAAAGCCGGTGACCTTGCCTCGACGGAACGTTTATTGGCCAGTAGTAATAGCCTGAGTGCTCATAGCACGTTATTAGATGCTGAATCTCGCTTACAGTCACAATTAAAGCTTTACCAGTTGATTACTGGTTTATCTGCCTTACCTACCGATATTGAAGAAACGGCCCAAGTTAACGCAACATTACCCGAGACGCACCCGAAATTAGCATTACAAGAACAAATCATTCAACGTCTTCAGGCACAAGTGGGCTTAGCACAATACGATGGTGCAATTAATCCGAATCTTTCGGTGGGTGTGAAACGGGATAGAGGTGACAGACAAGAGTCATACACCAATAGTATCGGTGTCGGTGTAAGCCTAGCTTTTAATGATAAAGCACACAGGCAGCCTGCTATTGCACGGGCATCTGCTGAGCTGGCTGATGCTCAAGTGGAGCAACAAACAGTGTACAGAGAGCTCACCAGTAACTTATTGAATTTTCAACAGCGTTTACTAAGCACTCAACAACAGCTACGTTTGATCACTGAACAAAATGACACCACGCAACACTACTTTAAACTGCAACAACGAGCCTTTGAATTGGGTGAAATAAATTTGGTTGATTTATTGCGCAGTCAAGCCCTTGCTAATGAAAACAGCAATCAAAAACGCTTATTAGAAGTCCAAGAGAAACAGCATCTTTCTCAATTAAATCAGGCATATGGCATAGGTTTCACAAAATAATTGAAAAAAAGCGTTACCTTAATTTAATGTTAAGGTGATTTTCTTAATCTAGCTTCCATACCACCAAATATGGGTAAAAATATGGAAGCTAGAACACTCCCTCAAAGCGGACAAAGCAATCAACAGCAAGCGGCTGTTTCACAAAGACATCTTCTTCCTGTTTTTCCTTTGGCATTGTGCACAAGCTCATCTAATCTGAGACAAGACGCAGAGCATTTTATTTATTCACGCTTTGATAAATACTATGGCGCCAGCATCAATCACTTTTTGCCATATATTCTTTCTGCTTACAACGGTAATAAAGTGACGGCGGCATTGGGATTTCAGCCTGCCACGTATTCGACACCACTGTTTCTTGAGCACTATCTAGATTTACCCATCGAATCTATCTTGAGCATTCTTGCTCAAGCAGACGTAGAACGTCATTCAATAGTTGAAATAGGCAATCTTGCCTCAGGAAGACAGCGCGCCACTCAGACTTTATTTTTGTTATTAGCTGAATTAGTCCATCAATCACAGTTTGAATGGGTTGTGTTCACTGCCAATACAGCCGTCAGAGGCTGGTTAAAAAAACTCAATATTGAAACCTTCTCAATTCAAGTTGCAGATCCTAGCAAGTTGCCAAACAAAGGGGTGAATTGGGGCACATACTACGATGATAAGCCGGTTATTGTGGCTGCCAATGTACGTCATACCTTAATGAAGCTGAATGCGAATCCTTTCATGACATATCTACATCAGAGTTATGGAAAACAGCTAAATGAGTTCAGTCAGGAGCTGAGAAAATGATTGAGTTGGTGTCAAAGTTACAGACTATTGCTCAGTCAAAACCTGATGCATTAGCAATCCAAGATGCTAGCCGTCAACTGACGTGGTCTGAATTATTATCGGAAGTTGATCGGCTCACAGAATTATTATTGCCGTATAAACAACATGTTGTTGCTATTTATGCTGACAACAGCATTGACTGGGTAGCGATTGATCTTGCCTGTGTTGCAGCCCAAGTGATTAGCTTACCTGTACCAGCATTTTTTTCTGATGAACAACAACGTCATGCTATTCAACAAAGCGGTGCTTCAGCATTAATTCAAGCGAATAATAGCTTAGCGTTTAGTGATTTAAGTGTGTTTGGTGATTTGCATTTACCATTAACAGCACAATTAAGCCTTACGCCATTAGCACCATCTCAGGAAGCCGCTATTCCTGAGGGCACTCAAAAAATCACCTTTACATCGGGTTCAACCGGTCAACCAAAAGGCGTTTGCCTCAGCCAGCTAAACCAAATCAGTGTCGCTGAAGCGCTATTAAGTAGAACAGGGTTACAGGCAACAAAACATTTATGTGTTTTACCTTTAACCACCTTATTAGAAAACTTGGCAGGGATTTATGCGCCATTACTAAGTGGCGGTAGCATCATTGCTCTTCCTACTGAGATGCTGGGTTTTAATGGCGGGCGAGGATTTAATGTTCAGCTGTTTTTACAGACTCTCACACGCTATCAACCTGAAAGTATTGTCTTACTTCCAGAACTGTTGCTAGCCCTAGTGACAGCGGTAGAGTCTGGCTGGCAAGCACCAATAAGTCTCAAGTTTATGGCTGTCGGTGGCAGCCGAGTATCAACTGAATTATTGCTTAAATCTGAGGGTTTAGGCTTACCGGTGTTTGAAGGATACGGCTTATCTGAATGCAGTTCAGTCGTTAGTTTAAATAGTCCAACTGACAATAAGCTGGGCAGCGTTGGCAAGGTACTGCCTCATCTTAAGGTGCATACACAAGATGGCGAAGTCGTTGTAGAAGGAAATGCCTTTCTTGGATACATCAATCAATCAGAAAGCTGGGGCTCATCCACAATCCACACGGGTGATTTGGGCTATGTGGATGAAGCAGGTTTTCTTCACATTGATGGACGGCGTAAAAATCTGTTAATTACCAGTTTTGGTCGAAATATCAATCCAGAATGGGTGGAAAGTGAGTTATTAGCCAATCCTATTGTGTCACAGGCCATTTTGATTGGTGACGCCAGCGCCTACTGTAGCGCCTTGATTCAACCTCGGTTTGATACGGTAACAGATGAGATGATCGATGCCTGGATACAACAGGTTAACAAAGCATTACCTGACTACGCACAAGTGATGAGCTGGCAACGTTTCGACCAGGCTTTATCATTCCGTGCAGGGACTTTAACAGCCAATGGCAGGCCAGTTAGAACGGCCATTTTGTCCCGTCACCAACATCAAATAAAAGCGCTTTATAAGGAGCTCGCATAAATGTCATTCTTTCAGCAGTTACAAGAACAAACGACTCAAGCTCGCCAACAATTATTCACAGCCCCCATCATTAGCAAAGCGATGGCAGGTGAAGTGGATACACAACTGTATGTGGATTTCTTGACGCAAGCCTATCATCACGTCAAACACACAGTACCGTTATTGATGACTGTGGGCGGACGCTTACCGGAAGAAAAAGAATGGCTTCGCAATGCGGTTGCTGAATATATTGAAGAAGAATTGGGTCATCAAGAGTGGATTTTAAATGACATTGAAGCCTGTGGGTACGATAAGGAAATAGTAAGACAGAGTCAGCCAAACTGGCAT
>DRHY01000013.1 GCA_011052985.1 Methylophaga thalassica | reverse complement strand
TTACGGCTCATATGATTTGAAATCATGCCCCAGATACATTGACATGATTCCATAATAGTAAGTAATAACTTCTGCCTACGCCGCCTGTTACCAATGGATGATAATTCACTTTTCACTAATAAATTTAATTCGTTGACTTGCTCCCAGACTTCCTCTGGCAGTACATCAAGCGATGTTCTGGCATTTTCACGAACAGCAGCCACACTGTTTATTAATGAGGAGCCATAGTCGGTATCAGCCAGCATAAAATGCATGATGTTATGTTCTGTATCACTGTCGTGCTTTTCGGCATACAATTTTTCAGCATCTAAGATGGTGATCAAGGTAAACCAGTCCAACTCAATATGTTCAGGTAAATCCATTAACAATGCCGTATGGACATTAATAAGGCGTGCTGTATTTTCTACACGTTCTAAATAACGCGCCATCCAATAAATTCGTTCGGCCACTCGTGATAACATTATTTCTCTCCCACTGCTTGGCCTTCGTCAACAATCCAGGTGTCTTTACTACCTCCACCCTGCGATGAATTTACCACTAAAGAGCCCTCAACAAGTGCGACACGTGTCAAGCCACCAGGAGTCACGTAATGGCTGTCTCCAGACAAAATGAAGGGTCTTAAGTCCACATGCCTCGGTGCAATGTCACCATTATCACAGGAGGTCGGTGAAACCGATAATTTGAGTGTCGGTTGAGCAATATAATTGGTGGGATCGTCAATGAGTAGTTTCCTGAATTCTTCCACTTTTTCAGCAGTTGAGTGAGGTCCTACTAGCATGCCATAACCACCAGATTCATTAGCTGGTTTAACCACCAGCTCTGATAAATGTTCTAGAACATGATCTAATTGCTCTTGTTCACGGCATAACCAGGTTGGCACATTACTCAGGATGGGTTCTTCGTCGAGATAGTAACGAATCATGTCTGGCACAAATGCATAAATGACTTTATCATCCGCGACACCACATCCGGGTGCATTTGCAATGGCTACCTTACCGGCCTTCCATGAACGCATAATCCCCGGCACACCTAACATGGAGTCTTCCCTAAATACTTCAGGATCTAAAAAGTCGTCGTCAATACGTCGATAGATGACATCAACACGCTCCAAGCCATGTATGGTCTTCATATAAACATAATCATCTTCCATGACGACGAGATCGGCGCCCTCTAACAATATCAAACCTGCCTGCTGTGCAAGATAGGCATGCTCGAAATAGGCCGAATTGAAAATACCGGGCGTTAAAATCGCAATGGTAGGATCAGTTAAGTCTGGTCTAAGTGATGCCAGCATATTGGCTAATTGTTCAGGATAAGAATCTACTGGACTAATGCTTAAGGTTCGAAATAATTCCGGTAAAACACGTTTTGTTGTTTTACGATTAGCCAACATATAGGCCACACCTGATGGCACACGAAGATTATCCTCAAGCACATAGAAAGTCCCGTCTTCATCTCGAACTAGATCGGAACCACAAATATTCGCCCAAACCCCATGTGCAGGAGTCATACCCTGACACTCTTTGCGGTAGCCTTTTGATTCATAGACTACCTCAGGGGGCATAATGCCGTCTTTGAAGATCTTGCCCTCATTATAGACATCTTGAATGAACTTATTTAACGCACGTATTCGTTGCTTGAGCCCTTTTTCGGTGCGGTCCCATTCTTTCTTAGGAATCGCCCGAGGAATAATATCAAAAGGCCAGGCACGATCGATATTTCCGGCATCACTATATATGGTGAAGGTAATACCTCGCTCAATCATCTCTAGCTCAGACTCTTGCACGCGTTGTGAAAAAGCCTGCTCATCCATGCTTTGAAGGTAGTCTAATAACTTGTAACTGAAGGCCCTAGGTTGATGTTTAGCAAACATGAGCTCGTCAAAAAATGGGCCCGGGTCATACTTTTTCCACACGTGCTTCATGCTATTCCTCTGAAGTTATCCGTAAATATGCTTACTCCGTGGATCAAGAGCAAAAGTTATACCTAATTTATACGCCGACTTATGCAAACTGACTATGTTCATTATTCAGTAGCGTGTTATGAACCAGAGAATTGAGCCTTTCGGGGTTTATCCCCGGTCTCAAATCAAAGAAACTAAACACCAGTTGTCGAGCTTGAGACAGAGCTTGTAGACTCTGCTTCAGATAGTGTTGTTGAAACTGCTTACAGCCAATAAGGTAATCATTACCCGGCTGACTTAATAGCTCGTTAACCTGCTGTGTCAACTCAGATCTCTCTTCTACCGCTAGTCGAGACCAAATCTGACTGTATACCGGCAGCACCAAGACATACTGTAAAAGCTTTTTCACTTCTCCAGGATACTTGCTCTGCCATGACTGAGCATAACGTGACAGATTGAGTAAATGCTGAATGTCAGCTTCGGCAAGTTGATCAATCAATGTCGAAGGCTGAGCACCATGAAAAATTGCTTCGATATCAACACACAGTTGATAAAAGTTGGGCAATATCAGAGTTCTTAGGGCATTAGCAGCCAATGCTAAATCCACCTCAATAGCTTCTATATGACTTAATGGCTGTAGGCTTAAGTTGACTTCAGCACTGATATTGCCTGAGCGAAGGTCACTCCAAAAGTGGATCGACTTTGCCCTAGGGTGCATTTCGACATTAATGATTAGTGATGAATAAAGCTGGGTAAGTTCAGTATTCATAATCCAACCTCTATTGATGACATGCTCAATCAGTGAATAAAATGACTCTGAAAAAAAGCCCTATTCCTACGGTATGTAGAAAAAGGGCTTTTTGTCTCTGCAATCACAGTCTAGCTCAGTGCTTCTATGGCTTTGTCATAATCAGGTTCATCGGCAATTTCTTTAACTTGCTCGGTGTATAAGACCTTACCATTTGCATCAATTACCACCACGGCTCTTGAACACAAGCCCGCCAAAGGACCGTCTTGCATCAAAACACCATAGTCCTCAGCAAAGCTGGAGCGGAATGCAGAGCCATTAATGACGTTATCTATGCCTTCGGCCCCACAGAATCTAGCCATGGCAAACGGTAAATCTTTCGAAATACAAATCACTGTTGTGTCATCTAATGCAGCGGCTTTTGTATTGAATTGTCTTACAGACATAGCACACGTTGGAGTATCAACCGATGGGAAAATATTCAACACGACATTGCCTGATAATTCTGCAGATGTCAGTTCGGACAAATCATCTTTGGTTAA
>DRHY01000012.1 GCA_011052985.1 Methylophaga thalassica | reverse complement strand
TGTTGACTCGTAAACACCATAACAAGCTGAAATAGACGATTGCAGCCATCACAATTAAACCTAGTAAATGCCCTGCTCGTTGCCATGCATCCCAGATGATCCATTCAGCTTGTGTCGGTGATACGAAAATGAGTGCAGCGAGTAAGCCTGCATTTGCTAGTAATAAACGGCTCATGAACATGAGCCAACCATGGCTTGGTGAATACACCGAACGCTTGATTAGACCTGAATATAGAAGTCCAGCATTTAGCATTGCTGATAACGCTGTCGCCAGTGCTAAGCCAACATGTTGCAGATAAATCATTAGGATTATATTGAGGCCCATATTTGAAACCATAGCGATAACGCCTATCTTTACAGGGGTTTTTGTATCTTGCCGTGCGTAGTAACCGGGCGCTAAGACTTTAATTAAAATAAAAGGCAACAAACCTAATCCATATGCCATTAAGCTCAAAGAAGCCATATGTGCATCTGTGGTACTAAATTCACCGTATTGAAAAAGCGTCATTAACAAGGGTTCTGCAAGATAAATTAATCCAATTGTTGCGGGAGTTCCAATGAGAAATACCCAACGCAGTGCCCAATCAATGGTGTCAGAAAAAGCCTCTGTAGATTTACTGCTATGCTTACTTGATAAGCTCGGCAAAATGACAGTGGATAATGCAATACCAAACACACCTAGTGGAAACTCAACCAAGCGATCCGAATAATATAACCAGGAAATACTGCCTGTGACTAAAAAGGACGCTAATAAAGTATCAAGAAGTAGGTTTATTTGTGCTACAGAGACACCAAACATGGCAGGTATCATCAGTCTGGTGATTTTTCTGACACCCTCGCTCTTCCAACCCCATTTAGGCAGTGTCAGTAATTTCATTTTCATTAGAAAGGGAATTTGAAATAGTAATTGCACTATTCCACCAATGAATACACCCCATGCTAATGCTGTTACGGGTTCTTGCATTCTTGGTGCTAAAAATACAGCACTCGTAATCAATGAAATATTAAGAAATACTGGTGTAACAGCTGGCACTGCAAATTTGCCAAAGCTATTAAGTATGGAACCGGCCAACGCTGTTAATGATATAAAGAAAATATATGGAAACGTTATCATTAACAGCTGTGTAGATAATTCGTACTTAATCGGATCTTCTAAAAAACCTGGCGCAAACAACATGATTAAAAGTGGTGCTGCTAGCATACCTATTGCAGTTATGAATAATAGGATGCCACCTAATGTACCGGATGTTTCTGCAATTAAGTTTTTTAGTGACTGGTCGGGTGAGTTTTTATATTCGGCTAATACAGGTATGAATGCTTGCGAAAAAGCACCT
Organism: Methylophaga thalassica; assembly: GCA_011052985.1. Classification (GTDB taxonomy): domain Bacteria; phylum Pseudomonadota; class Gammaproteobacteria; order Nitrosococcales; family Methylophagaceae; genus Methylophaga; species Methylophaga aminisulfidivorans_A. Next base: position 4,634 of record DRHY01000012.1, on the reverse strand, counting down.
TCTGCGAATAAACGACGGAGGAAGTTTGGTATTTTGAACGCTACAAAAAATACATCAGCGCCAATTCCTGCCCCAAACATTCTGGCGATGACTATATCTCTCAAGAAACCCAAAATCCGTGAAAGAAAGGTCATCACACTGACAACTGCGGTAGACTTGAATAATTTTTCGCTCATTATAATAATTAACCAGAAATGGGGCTGCAGGTCTAAGGAAGAGAGATGAAACGGTCAGTCAGTAAACTTAACTCAAAACTGTTTTTAGTTCTATACCTTGTAGTTGTCGTCATTATACTGGTCTTATGGATGAGCCGGCTTGATATCGCTCAACCTGATAGGCGAGTAATTCCTGAGTCTCTAAAACCTATTTTAATCAGCCCTCCTAAAGCTCTACCTCAGTTTATCTTGACTACTGATTCGGGCGGCTTATTAACTAATACTTCCGTTATGGATGGTTGGTCATTTGTGTATTTTACCCACCCAAACTGTCAACCTGACTGCTGTATCGTTTATTCAGTCCTTGAAAACCTGAAAGAACTTTTTGCTAGTCAGTCCACACAGTTTTTCTTAGTAAACTTTATGTCATCTGAGAAAGAATCAGTGTTCTCTTCTTCTTTATCAGTTTATTCTGCGCCCAAAAAAGTGTTGCAACCAGTTATGGCCAGCTTCAACTTTTTATATATTGATCCAAAAGATTATGGCGATACGGATAAGGTAGAGCAGCAACAGTATATTTATTTAATCGATCCCAGAGGTCGAGCGTATGCAGTCTTTAAGCCTCCCTTTTCTTCTTTTTTCATTCAAAAGCAGTTTTTTGAGCTACGCCGATTTTACGCTTTAACGGAATAGTCTGTTCCTGCTAATGCGTCTGAAAATGTTTCTGCCAACTGCTCAAGTGTGGCTGTTCTGCGAAAGCTCGGTCTCCATACGAGTCCGATTTCTCGCCCTGCTTCATCATCCTCATTGGTTAATGGCACTAAGCTGATATCAGAATGTATAACCATATCTGAATTTACTGCCATATCTGGTATCAAGGTAATGCCTAATCCACTTGCTACCATTTCAATCAATGTATAAAGGCTGGTCGCCTGTACACTCTTCCTTTGTGCTGAAGCAGGTAACTGACAGGCGCTCAATGCATGCTCTCGAAGACAATGTCCTTCCGCGAGTAATAATAGCTCACTTGTGGGTAGATCGGCCGCATTCAGCTTCTTCTTAGTTGCTAACTTATGATTTTTTGGTAACGCAATCCAGAATCGCTCTTTCGCAAATATTCTATGTGTTAAGCCTCTTGTACTGAAAGGTAGTGCCAAAACGACCACATCGATTGTTCCTGATTGTAATTGGTCGAGTAACCGTTCTGACTGATCTTCAATCAGCACGATCTCAAGATCGGGCAATTGTTTTCTTACCGTTGGTAATACTTTTGGTAATAAAAAAGGACTGATAGTAGGGATAATGCCGATTTTAATTCGTCCAGACAGAGGATTTTTTTCTGACAACGCGAGATCTACTAAATCTTCACTGAGAGAGAGGATATGCTGTGCTCTCGCTGCGATATCTTCACCTATGGGGGTAGGTAGTACCTTTCTATTTGTTCTTTCTAGTAGAGAAACTTCTAGTAATTGTTCTAAATCTTGAATTCCTGCACTAAGCGTAGATTGTGTTACAAAACATTTATCCGCTGCATTACCAAAATGTTTCGTTTCTACGACAGCAGTGAGGTATTGCAGCTGTCTTAAGGTGGGTAATCTCATAATCGAAATTTCCGTCTATAAAGGTTAGATTAAGTTATATCATAAATACTAACTTTAACTATACTTATGATTTATTTCCCGATGCTTCTCTCTATTCTGACTAAAAACTTCACAGATAGTTTTTCTTTGAAAGGTTTAGATTTATTGTGTTTGTTTTTGTTAAACTCGATGAATAGAAAATTACTATTAAAAGAGGTCTCAGAAAATGAACAAGTGGCAATGTATCGTATGTGGTTTCATTTATGATGAAGCTGAAGGTCTTCCAGAAGAAGGTATTGCTCCTGGTACTAAATGGGATGACATTCCAGATGATTGGGAGTGTCCTGAATGTGGCGTTGGGAAAGATGATTTTGAGATGGTTCAAATCTAACGCGATCAGCATTACCTAACAAAAGATCTCTTTGCTCGTATTCTAGTCTCAGTTAGTCATTATTACCTAACCCATGATTCGTCACTGAGATCAAAGAGAGTAATCAAACATTAAAACTTAGACGTAGATATTGCTATCCAATCTTACTATTACAGATTTCAGAAATATTCATTCTGCTGAACTGTCCCCAACGCAAAATATCAATTTATTGTTGGGCGATAATGGATCAGGGAAAACGAGTTTACTGGAAGCGATTCATATTCTTGGTGTTGGGCGGTCATTTCGCTCACAGCAGCTCAAAAACACAGTTAACCTGAATGCTGACCGTTGTGTTTTGTTTGCGCGCTCAGATGATTCAACACCAATCGGAATGCAGTACGACTTAAAAACAGGACTGCAAATCCGTCTTAATAATGCTCCACTTGTCAAAGTTTCTGAGCTCGCCCTCAACTTACCACTTCAATATATTTCAGCCAATTGTCATCAGTTCTTTGAGCTCGGTCCTAAATTCAGGAGAAAGCTTGTCGATTGGGGGGTGTTCCACGTGGAACACCATTTCAACTACCACTGGCAATCATATAAAAAAGCATCGCAACAGCGCAATTCAGCCTTAAAACATAAGCAATCGAAGCTCGATGTAGAAGCATGGAACAATACAGTAATTAACCATGGTGAACACATTGCTAACTTTAGGCATACGTATTTACACCGATTATTAGATGCTTTTATCCCAATCTTTACATCACTATGTACGACTTTTAAGTCATCGATATTCACAGTTAAGTACAACCAAGGTTGGGCAAAAGATTCTTCATTACATGAAATATTGAACAATAATTTTGAACGAGACCGCATGCTAGGCTATTCACGTACAGGTCCTCACTCCGCTGATTGGACAATAAAAATAAACGATGCCGATCCATCAGAGATGTTGTCTAGAGGGCAACAAAAGTTGTTTTTTTTATCAATCTGTATCGCGCAAATAGAAATTCTCTTACAGGAAAAAAATTATAGGAATACTATTTTATTGATAGATGACATCAGTTCAGAACTGGATTGGCAGCATCAAGTTAATGTAATTAAATTCCTGAGAGACTTACCTGTGCAAGTTTTTATGACTAGCACAGATAAAAAGATGACCACCTTAATGGATGAAACGGATGACAAAGTGTTCCACGTGGAACTTGGAGAAGTTAAGGATGGAAGCTTGCTATCACAGATTGCTGATACATAGTAGAATGTAAGGTTACTCAGCATCCTCCCTCGGACAGGAATAGTTTGACTATGACAACTGAAAATAATAAACCAACTTACGATTCATCAAACATCAAAGTTCTAAAGGGCTTAGATGCCGTTAGAAAAAGACCTGGTATGTATATAGGTGACACGGATGATGGTACTGGTTTGCATCATATGGTTTTCGAGGTCCTAGATAATTCGATTGACGAAGCATTAGCAGGACACTGTAGCGAGATCAATGTGCGCATTCATCCAGATGACTCAGTATCTGTATCTGATAATGGTCGCGGCATTCCGGTAGATATCCATGAAGAGGAAGGCGTATCGGCTGCCGAAGTTATCATGACTGTCTTGCATGCAGGTGGTAAGTTCGATGACAACTCTTATAAAGTCTCAGGCGGACTTCACGGTGTAGGTATTTCCGTTGTTAACGCTTTATCAAAAAAGCTGACCATGGAAATTCAGCGGAATGAACGTGTTTACAAGCAAACATATACTCATGGTGTACCTGATGCACCGTTAATGGATACTGACGATACCACCGTTACAGGAACAAAAATCCAGTTTTGGCCAAGTGAAGATACGTTCACAAATGTGACTTTTGAATATAACGTGCTCGCTAAGCGCATTCGTGAGCTCGCTTTTTTGAACTCTGGTGTCAAAATCGTCCTTACCGATGAGCGTGATGATAAAACTGAGACCTACTACTATGAAGGTGGTATCACGGCATTTGTTGAGCACTTAAACAAAAATAAAGTCATGGTTCATGACACCATCATAAAAATTGAAGGATTACGTGACGAAGTCGTTGTAGAGCTATCCATGCAATGGAATGATTCTTATCAAGAGAATATCTATTGTTTCACCAATAATATTCCTCAACGAGATGGCGGAACCCATTTAGCTGGTTTTCGAGCGGCGTTAACTAGAACCCTAAATCAATATATTGAAAGTGAAGGTTTAGCGAAAAAATCAAAAGTGACCACTAGTGGTGATGATGCTCGCGAAGGCCTGACTGCTGTTCTATCAGTAAAAGTACCAGACCCTAAATTTAGCTCTCAAACTAAAGATAAGCTGGTTTCTTCAGAAGTTAGAACAATTGTTGAGTCGCTGGTCAATGAGTTTTTCCATGATTTTCTTATCGAAAATCCAACCGATGCAAAACTGATTGCGAATAAAATGATCGATGCAGCACGTGCGCGTGATGCGGCTAGAAAAGCACGAGAATTAACTCGACGTAAGGGGGTATTGGATATTGCTGGTTTACCA
>DRHY01000011.1 GCA_011052985.1 Methylophaga thalassica | reverse complement strand
TCTATTGGAAACGATTCAGTATTATTGCGCTGAGCAGAACCTGTCTTGGCAAGACAATGATTGGCTCCGAGAACTGGCGTGGCGAGACTTTTACCGCCAGCTACTTATTCACTTCCCTGACTTGAATAAGGAAAAGCCCTTCAAGGAGGAGACAGAACGGGTTATTTGGCGTGATGATGAGCCGGGGTTCAAAGCATGGTGTGAAGGCAAAACCGGATTTCCCATCATCGATGCAGCAATGCGTCAGCTCAACCAAACTGGCTGGATGCACAATCGCCTGCGTATGTTGACGGCAAGTTTTTTAAGCAAATTACTTTTTATAGACTGGCGCCGTGGTGAACAATACTTCATGCAAACGTTGATTGACGGCGAGTTTGCAGCCAATAATGGTGGTTGGCAGTGGAGTGCATCAACAGGCTGTGATGCCGCACCCTATTTTCGAGTATTTAACCCCACGACGCAGTCGGAGCGTTATGATAAGGAAGGTGAATTTATTAGCCGTTTTGTGCCCGAGCTTAAAAGCTTATCAGCGAAGCACATTCATAATCCTAGTGATGCTCAACGTAAAGAGCTCGATTATCCGATGCCTATTGTTGATTATAAGGCGGCACGAAAACAGGCTATTGAGGCATTTTCTGATCTAAAATAAAGGGCAATTAATGGGTCATATTCAAGCACACATTTTTACAAACGGCTTGTCATAAAATGCCTGAAACGAAGTTACATGGCTATGTCGATCCATCATTGTCAGAACTGCCTGTGTCGACAATAATGGAGCTCAATAGACATGCGGCTATTGACCTTGCAAAGCGAACGATTCCTGGCGGTTTGATTGTACTGCTAGCCTTACTCATTTCAGCTCACTATTCCCCCATTCAGCACGACTACCCTCTTTTAACCTATGGCCTCTATCTTGCGATGGTCCTAGTTTTTCTTATGCGGCTATACAATGTGTATGTATTGCTGAAAAAAGACATGCCAATTACACCTTGGCGAAGACAAACCTTCATCATTTTCTTTTTTTCCTCCACTATTTGGGGAGTCTATGTCGCCATCAGTTTATATCTATACGAAACACTCTTTACCAATATGGTGCTTTTGATGTTTACAGTTGGTATTGCAGCTGGGGCGCTGACAAGTCTTTTTATCTGGAAGCGACTCACCCAGCTTTACCTATGTATGATCTTTATACCCATCATTATTTCCACTTTCATGCACTGGAACCTAGCCACGGTTAGCATCTTATTCGGATTAATATCGTATATGCTGTTTTTGATGGTGCAGACTAATAGAGCTAACACTGAGTATTGGCGCTCGCTTTGTACAACCAAAATCGTTCAGGCACAAGCAGACGAATTAGAGAAGGCAATTAAATTGGCTGAAACAGCCAACAATGCAAAAACGGAATTTCTTTCCAGCATGAGTCATGAGTTGAGGACTCCACTCAATGCCATTCTAGGCTTCACTCAATTATTAAAAAGCGATCCTCAAAGTCCTCCAAATGAACAACAAAAGGAAAGCCTTAATCATATTTTGACAGCAAGTAATCACCTATTAACATTAGTAAATCAAGTGTTGGATTTATCAAAAATTGAGAGTGGTCATTTAGATTTACATCTTCGCTCCACTCAAATTGGTGATGTAGTTAATGATTGTTTACTGTTGGTTCAATCTCTTGCTGATAAGCAACATATTCGTTTTGTTATTGCAGAAGTGCCTGCAGTGGAGGTGCATACTGATCCGATTCGCCTAAAACAAATCTTAATTAACCTATTAAGCAATGGCATTAAATATAATCGTGAGGGTGGAAGCCTGTTAATGGAATTCGAGCAAAAAGAACATGTATTGCGTATTCTAATTATTGATACTGGTGAAGGCATTGCAGAAAAGTATCACTCATCCTTGTTTACCAATTTTTCCCGTCTAGGTCAGCAAAATTCAAGGACCGAAGGCAGTGGTGTTGGTCTGGTCATCACCAAACGAATTATTGAAGAAATGGGCGGTAAAATTGGCTTTGAGAGCAAGGTAAACATTGGCTCCACTTTTTGGTTTGAATTACCCTTAAGTAAAACAACGTCATAATGATCGAGGTTTAAACACCGTGCTGATCGAGCGCCCAATCAATATGCTCATTCACCATTTCTGATACCTGTCCCTGTTTTTGCTTTAATGCTGTGATGATTTCATCTGATGTCGGTGCATTGCCCAGTGCTACAGCAATATTTCTCAACCAGCATTCATAGCCAATACGTCGGATAGGACTACCCTCAAGTCGGGTTTGAAACATATCTTCTGTCCAGTTGAATAATTCAAGAAGATGCGGAGAGTCGAGATTATGGCGAGGTAGATAATCCGGCTCGGCTGTATTTTGAGCATATTTATTCCACGGACACACTAACTGACAGTCATCACAACCATAGATGCGATTACCCATTGCCGAGCGAAATTCTTCTGGAATTACATCACGTAATTCTATGGTTAAATATGAAATACAACGTCGAGCATCAACTTCATAGGGAGCAACAATGGCCTGAGTTGGGCACACGTCAATGCAGGCTATGCAACTACCACAATGCGCGGTGACCGACGGTGTCTTTGGAAGCTGTAAATCGGTATAAATCTCACCCAGAAAAAAATATGATCCATTATCCCGATTGAGCACATTACTATGTTTACCAATCCATCCTAGTCCTGCTTTTTCTGCAATGGCTTTTTCCATAACAGGGGCGCTGTCGGTAAATACACGATACCCCATGGGCTGAAGTTCTTTTTGCATTTTTTCAGCGAGTTTCGCTAAGCGTTTTCGCATTAATTTATGATAATCACGCCCCAACGCGTATCGCGAGACAAATCCTTTATTACCATCATTGATCACAGACCAAGGCTCAACCGAGTCACCAGGCCAGTAATCCATTCTCACACTTATAATACTGACTGTACCCTCAACTAATTCTGCTGGATGTGTGCGTTTACTACCGTGCTTGGCCATGAAATCCATATCACCATGAAAGCCTTTAGCCAACCAACGTTGTAATTTTTCATCTGCAGCGCTTAGATCAATATCGCTGATACCAAGCTGTTGAAACCCCAATGATCGTGCCCATTGCTGCAATTTGCTAAGCAACGTATCTTCATCAGTAACAGAGTTTTTTATAGACATATGACTATTATAAGCTGTCAGAAGTAAAAACGAGGATTCACCCGATGCAAGCTTTGCCCACAGCACTCTTTAGCGCCCAGCAAACACAAGAAATTGATCGCCTAATTATCAATCAATACGGTATTCCTGGTGGCACATTAATGTGTCGTGCAGCCAGTGCAGCACTGGACTGTTTGCAACAGATCTGGCCAAAAGCAGAGCGTATTCTGGTGATTTGTGGTGCAGGAAATAATGGAGGTGATGGTTACGACTTAGCTACGCAGGCTTTTCAGAAGGGCCTCAAGGTCAACGTTATAGAACTTACTCCTCCCTCAGAAAACAAACCTGATGCATTTCAAGCTCGGCAGTCATGGTTAGCGACTGGACAACAGCCTATGACATTTGACGGCTCTCTTCCTGCAGCTGATGTCATTGTTGATTCACTCTTCGGTACTGGTCTGGATAGAGAAGTAAGCGGCGATTATCTTGATGTCATCAACGCCGTCAATGCACAAAATGCGGCTGATGTAATGTCTATTGATGTTCCCTCTGGTTTATCAGCAAATACCGGTAAGGTTCTGGGCCATGCAATAAGGGCTGATGCAACTATTAGCTTTTTGGGACTCAATCTGGGATTGTTTACTGGCCAAGGTCCTCATTATTCAGGCAAGGTTTATTTCGATGATTTAAATGCACCCGCAGACGTTTATACAGATATTCCATCAATAGCTCAGCGAGCCACTTTTCAAGCTATGGCACCACTGTTATCACCCCGTCAAAAAACAGCTCACAAGGGTCACTTTGGCCACTTGCTTATCATTGGGGGCAATCAAGGGATGTCAGGTGCCGCAAGAATAGCCGCTGAAGCAGGCGCTAGAACAGGGGCAGGCTTGATTAGTGTTGCTACACACCCGCAACATGCCTCATGGCTAAACTGTGAGCGTCCAGAACTGATGGTAAAAGCAATACATGCCAGTGATGACCTCAAGGCACCAGCGAAGCTGGCCAGCGTCCTATGCTTAGGACCCGGACTGGGGCAAGATCAATGGGCACGCAGTTTATTTAAGGAAACACTTTTTTTACCCCATCCCAAAGTTATCGATGCAGATGCATTGAATCTTCTTAGTCAACATACTCAACACGCCGGTAACTGGATTTTGACCCCTCATCCCGGCGAAGCTGCCCGTTTACTGAACTGCGAGACAACGGATATCGAGGCTGACCGTTTTGCAGCAGCAAAAGCGCTACAACAACAATACGGTGGCATCATCGTGTTAAAAGGTGCGGGGACGATTATCACCAATGGTGTGGAAACAAAAATTGCCAACTATGGCAATCCAGGGATGGCTAGTGGTGGAATGGGAGATGCCTTGACAGGTATTATTGGCGCCTTAGTAGCACAACAACTTAGCTTATTTGATGCCGCATGTTTGGGCGTCATGGTTCATGGCATGGCAGGTGATCAAGCCGCCATCAAAGGTGAACGAGGTTTGCTTGCCATGGATCTTATTGCTGAAATCAGAGATATTATTAACCCTTCAATCGATGTAAGAGTCCCATATGCACTATTATCTGGCTGATGAAAATGCCACGTTAGATCTTGGTAAGACATTGGCAAAGCTCTGCCCTCAGCAATTATTTACTATTCATTTGGAAGGTGATTTAGGTGCGGGTAAAACAACACTTACCCGTGGTTTTTTGCAATCGCTAGGTCACAAAGGAAAAGTCAAAAGCCCGACCTATACACTTGTCGAACACTACAATTTAGATCAGCGTGATATCTATCATTTTGATTTATATCGCTTAAGTGATGCCAATGAGTTGGAATTTATGGGTATTGAAGACTATTTTCATGACAATGCAATATCCTTAATTGAGTGGGCAAAACAAGGAAGTGAGTATTTACCAGAACCTGATTTATTGGTGCAACTTGCTTACCAAAATCAATCTCGAGTGGCGGATATAACCGCAAAGTCAGAACTCGGTGAAAGCGTCTGTGACAAACTTCACAAATAATTCAAGAACCTTGGCTATCTTATTTATTTACAAAGAAAACTTGATTTTAAATTCAAGCAAAGAGAAAATAAGCAGCATGTGATCAAAGGGTGTTGAGATGATCCGTCTCCTTATTTGTATTTTCTTATTTTCAATCAATGGTTTTGCTTACGCTGACGCCATACAAGGTCTACGCGTATCTAACGATAATACAAGCACGCGCCTCGTATTTGACTTAGATAATAAGCTCAACTACAAAACATTTACCTTGGCTAATCCAGACCGGCTGGTCATTGATTTAAAAAACTTTCATCAAAACAAAAAAATCATTATTCCTTCACTTATCAACACGCCTATCAAAGCCGTGCGCTATGCCGCTTATGATAAAAGTACGCTCAGGGTTGTTCTTGATCTGAATCAAAAGGTGGCTTACCAGACACAAACATTGCCACCACAGCAAGACTATCCACATCGTTTAGTGGTCGATCTGAATTATGCAGCAGTCAAGCAACCACCAGCTGGCACTGTTGTTCAGAAACAAGTGCTTGATGACAAAGCCCCCATTCCAGCGGATAAGCAACAGGCCGAGCAAGAAAAGCGCATTCTCAAAACGAATAAAGTGTTGCCCCGACGCGATATCATTATTGCGATCGATCCGGGTCATGGTGGTCAAGATTCTGGTGCTTTAGGTCGCCGAGGCACCAAAGAAAAAGACATTGTTTTGTCTATCGGTAAACGTCTTGCCAAACTGGTTGATAAAGAACCGGGCATGCGGGCTTACTTAACACGTGACACAGACGTATTTATTAGCTTGCGCCAAAGGATCCGTCGTGCACGTGAAAATGGTGCCGACATGTTTATTTCTATCCATGCCGATGCGTTTAACAATCCCAAAGCGAGAGGCTCATCGGTATTCGTACTATCCAGTCGAGGCGCGAGTAGTGAAGCAGCTCAAATCCTGGCTGATCGCGAAAACGCCGCTGATTTAGCCGGTGGCATAAGTTTGGAAGATAAAGATGATTTACTGGCATCAGTCCTCTTAGATTTATCACAAACAGCAAGCTTAGAGGCCAGTCTGGAGGTGGGAGACACGGTGCTTTCTGGCTTAAAACGTGTAGGTCATGTACATAAAAAGCATGTTGAATCTGCCGCTTTTGTGGTGCTGAAATCACCTGACATCCCATCCATTTTGGTGGAGACAGCCTTTATTTCAAACCCAGAAGAAGAACAAAAACTGAGAAGCAGCAGCCACCAAAACAAATTAGCTCACGCAATGATGGTTGGCATTCGTAACTATTTCCAACGTAATCCCTTGCCGGGAACAGCCCTCCCCCAACAGCATATCGTTAGCCGAGGTGACACCTTGAGTATGATTGCTCAGCGCTATCAAGTGAGCATGAAAGAAATCAAAGTGGCCAACAATCTATCCACGACCAACCTTCGTATTGGTGAGGTATTGAAAATCCCTTAAACCCAGCAGCTTTGCACTGTTAAACTAAATGTATGACTTTTACTCGTATACATGCCCTTCCCTTACACTTAGCCAATCAGATAGCGGCGGGAGAAGTGGTCGAACGACCGGCTTCTGTTCTCAAGGAATTGGTAGAAAATAGTATTGATGCCGGTGCGACTCAGATCGATATCCTTATTGAAGGGGCTGGCAATCAACTCATTCAAGTAACAGATAATGGTTCAGGTATTCATCGCGATGACTTAGTACTAGCTCTGAGTCGCCACGCCACCAGTAAATTACACAGCAGCGAACAGTTAAGCACTATCAGCAGCCTAGGATTCCGAGGTGAAGCCTTACCCAGTATCGCCTCAGTCTCTCGCTTTAATTTAGTTTCAAAGCAAGAAGATGATGATATCGCATGGAAAGTAAGTACTGACTCAATATCAGCTGAACCCGCCGCACATGCCACCGGTACGACAGTGAGTGCCGCTGAATTATTTTTTAACCTACCAGCAAGACGACGTTTTTTAAAAAGCGATAAAACCGAGTCACATCATCTTTTTAGTAGTTTTTATCGCTTAGCATTAAGTCGTTATGATATTGGTTTTACGGCTAGATTCGATCAGCAACCAGCGGTAAAACTCCCAGCCCTTAAATCAATCACTGACTTCCCACAGCGTATCGCTAAAATTTGCGGCCAAGCGTTTGTTCGACAGTCTTGTTACCTAGAGCAGTCATTTGAGGGTATTCATCTCATGGGATGGATAGGTAATCTTGATGCGCATCGCGCGCAAACCGATGTACAGTACTTTTTTATCAATGGCAGGGTGATCAAAGATCGTGTGATAAATCATGCCATTCGACAGGCTTATGGAGAGCGTCTGCCAACGGGTCGTCAAGCGGCCTATGTCCTTTATCTGACCATGCCTTTAGATAGAGTGGACGTAAATGTTCACCCTACCAAACATGAAGTCAGATTTCGTGACGGACGATTAATTCATGGTTTGATTCATCGTGCCATTGATGATGCTTTAAATAATGATGTGCGTACCCAAACTGAATTGCCGTTGAAAAAAGAATCAGCGGCTGAGGTAAATGAAGCCTCAGCAGATTACAGTCAAACACCATTACAAAAACGACGTATTAATGACAAAAAACACCCAGCTGAGAAAACCTTTACCTTAGATACAACAGCCCCCATCATTGACCAGCGATACATGGTCATCAGCGCACCAGAAGCCGCATTGATTGATTTGCAAAAAGCCGATTTGGCCTTGCGGCAAGCTCAGTTAAAACAAGCCATTGCAAATGGTAATCTGTCATCCCGGCCTATTCTTGTGCCCGTGGCCGTTCCACTTGATAGTTCAGTTATTCGCTTATTTGGCGACTATCAAATGCCGTTAAAAATTTTTGGACTTGAGTACAAACTCACATCAGATAGCATTACCTTAACGCGCATTCCCTATTTACTTTCCAGTGTCGCCTTGAAGACTATCGTGTCACATCTATCGCAAGCGTTATCCAGCAAGCCTTCAAAGTTAGAGCAAATAATGACAAAAACACTCAATGCTCTACTGCCCGTCTCCCCCATCCACTCAACGCAACAAGCAAAAACAATTATTGAGCAACTGTTTAACTCTGAAATTAATAGAGATGAATGTTATCGAAAACTTGATTCTGCCTTGTTGACTGGCTTATTCTCAATGTCAAACAAAAATACATAAAAGAGAGAAATATCCATGGCAAAATCAGCACGCCCAGCGCCGTCGCTTATACCTGCAGTTCTGGCATTAATTGTATTAATTGTGTTGGGCTATGTTTTATTCGCTGATTTACAACCCTCTCGTACTGAACATACTGTTTCTCCCCCCATCGAAATAGAAGAGCCTGATTTTGAAATCGAGACTGTTGAACCGGTAGAACCTGCAGAAGATCGCCAAGCAGTCATTGAACAAGAAGCAGATGAGTTTGTTAATACCCTAGCACCTGAATCAAACACTAACAGCATTACCCTATCAGGAGAGCAAGGGGAATTTGTCCGCCATGATGGGACAATCATTATTCCAAAAACAGAGACACGGCAGACGTCAATTGATGAACTAAAAGCGGATAAAACGCTCAAGGCTGATACGCATATTGACCTTTCTTATACCGAAACCAACAGACAAGAAAGCAGCCTAGCCAAATTAAACGATGAAATTGATGATAAGAACCAACTTATCACCATAGAAAATGCTGATGGTACTGAGCGCAAAGCACCACTGATTGAATTCCTTAATGATGAGAACGTTGACGCCGAAAAAGCAATTACGCTGATTGAGAGAAAGGACATTATCCTCTCCACAACAATTGGCGAACTGGATACACTAAAACTGTCTCCAGAACAGTCACTCACTGCTGTGATCGACAAGGGCTCCATCGAACTATCCGTCAAAGATATAACCCAAGCCGATGACTTTGCTGACAATGCACTCTTTTATATGCACAAAGTCACGGAAAGGGATACTCAAGGCTTATGGGGAATTATTCAAACAGGTTTAATTAAACGCTTCCGTCAGGGACTACAACTTGAGGGAATCGGCATAAACAAAAACATGGTCCAAGTCACTATTCCCGCGGATGCGGATGAACCATTACCTACGGGCCTAAGCTCTTTCTTAGGTAAGATTTTAAATAATAAAGTGAAGTCGAGTTATGTGTATAACTACACAACATCGACGATGGGGCATGATCCAAACTTAATTCATCCCGGCCAACAAGTTATTTTAATTCACTTCACTGCTGAAGAGCTCAAGCGCATCTATCAGTTTTTTGCTGACCAGCGCAGTGAACAAGCACAGAGCTTTTCCATTAACTAATGTTAGATTTACTTTTCCTAGTAGTTGTTTTAGCTATTATCGGCGCCGCTTTTTTAGTGCCTTTTGATTAAGCTTCGTCTCTACGATTAAATCGACCGTAACGCAGCATCACGCTTGGCAATACCAATAGGTTGAGTATGGTCGATGAAATCAAGCCACCAATAATGATGCTGGCCATTGGCCCCATAATCTCCCGCCCGGGGCTATCAGAGTTTAATGCAATTGGCAGCATCGCTAAGGCCGTTACCAACGCCGTAATTAAAATAGATGGCAAACGCTCTTGCGCCCCACGAATAGCCGTCTGTAAATTCCATTCGGCTTTCTCTTCTGCCACTAAATACTGGTAATGCGATACCAGCATAATCGCGTTTCGCAAGGTGATGCCAAATAAGGTCACAAACCCCACCAGTGAGCCAATCGACAACACCCCATTGGTCATAAGTACCGCCAGCACACCACCGACCAAGGAAAATGGTAAGTTAATCAATACCAGCAACATATTCCGCAGACTTTGCAAGGCAACAAACAGCAATAACAGCACAGCCAAACCGGCTAACGTTGAATGCACAATAAGATCTTCACGTGACTGCGCTTGTGCGACAGCGGCCCCAGTAAATTCAGGATAAATATCAGCGGTAAAATCCACCTCATCGTGAACGCGCTGTTTTAGTTCAGCAAAAAATGATGTCAAATCACGACCAGTTACATTGGCAGTAACGGTCTGTAGACGCTGAGCCCCACGATGTTGAATCATATAGCGACCCGATACTTGCGCAATAGTGGCCACGTCTTGTAAGCGCAGCATCTCGCCGGTGGGTGCTTGAATAGGTAAGTCTTTTAAATGTTGAGGTTGTCGGCGCAGCGCTTCCGGAAGTACAACCACGACATCAAATACCTGATTGCCTTCATACACCTGACCGACGATAGCTCCATCAAAGCCTGTCTGAACGGCTTGCATGACTTCAGCAGGCCTGAGGCCCCAATAAGCTAACTTGTCGAGATCCAGCCTCACTTCAAGCTGTGGTTCACCCGGCGGCGCACGGAGCTGAACATCCGTCGCCCCCTCAATTTGCCTAATCACTTCCGCTACTTGCTGCGCTTTTTGATCTAATGCATCCAGGTTTTTACCAAAAATATTCACAACAACGGGCGAAGTATAACCAGAAATCGTTTCATCAATTCGCTCAGTCAAAAAGGTATTTACTTCAGAATTAACCCCCGGAAAGGCTTCTAATACCTCACGAATTTCATCCAATACTTTTTGCTGTGATGGGCCATCCATCGGCACTAAATCAATTTCATACTCACTGTAATGCGTACCAAAGGTATCCGCACCGCGTTCTGCTCGTCCCGCCCACTGAGAAGTTGATCTTACCCCTTCGATTTCGGCAACACGCTGTTCTATTTTCCCACCAATGCGTAACGATTCTTCGATGGATGTGCCCGGCACACTGGCTGTGTGAATAATGTAATGCCCTTCTCGTAACTCAGGTAGGAAACTACCGCCAAGGAAAGGTAAAACACCTAAGCCCAATACACAAAAACCCAATACCCCAAGTAAGGTTAAACGAGGGAACTGGCTGATACTTTTTAACAATCTGCCATAAACGGGTTTGATCATTCGAACTAAGGGTGGCTCATCATGACTGACATTGCCCATGCGAGTTAACAGTATGTGACACAATGCTGGGGTGACGGTTAACGCCACCGCCAATGAGGCAAAAATCGCCAAGATATACGCTTCACCCAAGGGTTCAAACATGCGTCCAGCAACACCACTAAGCGTTAATAAGGGCACAAACACCAACATCACGATAAAGCTGGCATAAACCACGGAACTTCGCACTTCCATGGAGGCTTCATATACAACGGTCATTGATGGTTTTGGGTTGACTGCTGTGGCATTTTCTCGAAGCCGTCGAAAAATATTCTCCGTATCAATAATGGCATCATCGACCACTTCACCCAGCGCAATAGCCAAACCGCCTAGCACCATAATGTTGATATTGATGCCGAACTCAAGCAAGACGATCATTGCTGTAAACAGGGATAGTGGGATAGCAGTCATGGAAATGACAGCTGTGCGAATATTGAACAGGAACAGTACTAACACCAACATCACCAAACCGCCACCCAACAATAAATGCTCTTGGATATTCTTTAACGACGTTTGGATATAATTAGCGGGCCGGAATAAATCATCGTGAAGCGTTACCCCCTCTGCCGCAAAACCATCTTTAAACTCTTCCAGCGCCGCTTCGATACCTTCCGTCACAGCCAGGGTATTGGCCTTGTACTGGCCAATCACCATTAACACCACACCTGGCTTACCACCAATGGCAGCACCACCAATTTTGGGGGCCGGCGCATCCTTGATTGTGGCGATATCTCCCAATGTCAGTACCGCATTATCGTTTTTCAATACGACCACTTTGGCCATCTGTTCAGCGTTCAATGGCTGGCCACTCACCTGGATCATCAGTCGTTGATTTTGATTCTCAACAAACCCCGTCCCTTTGAGACCTGTCGCTTGCCGAGCCACAGCAGTGACTTGATCTAAGGAAATGCCGTATTTGGCGAGTTTGCTTGGGTCAACCTGAATCTGTAACTGGCGTTCTTCCCCACCAAATACATTTATATCTGCAACGCCCTCAACACCCAACAGCCTTGGCGCAAGCGTCCAATCGACTAGAGATCGCAATGTCATCAGGTTTTGTGTATCTGAGCTCAAACCAATGGTCATAATAGTGCCTGACGATAACTCAAGTGGCACCATCAGTGGCGGACCAATGCCGGCAGGCAACGCATCTTTAAGACCTAGCAAGCGTTCGGAAACAAGTTGCCTATCTAAATAGATATCCGTGTTGTCATAAAAAGTAAGAATCAATACCGACAAGCTGGGAATCGATTGTGATCGAATCGATTCCATACCTACAAGCCCACCCAAGGCATTTTCCAGCGGTTGAGT
>DRHY01000010.1 GCA_011052985.1 Methylophaga thalassica | reverse complement strand
TATGTCACGGGACTTTATTACCCAATGACAGTGGCTGGGTAATCGTATTTGAAGATATTACCACCCTGCTCCAAGCACAGCGAAATGCAGCTTGGGGTGAGGTTGCCAGACGCCTAGCTCATGAAATTAAAAATCCCTTAACGCCTATCCAGCTTTCTGCAGAACGCTTGCAACATAAGTTTTCTGGTTTTGTGCCTGAAGCACAAATTGAAATGGTCAATAAACTCACCAACACTATTATCTTGCAAGTGGAATCGATGAAGGAAATGGTGGATGAATTTTCGGAATATGCGCGAACGCCTGCATTGCAGTTACAGCCACATGATATAGGCCAGTTAATTAGAGAATTATTAACCTTATATCAAAGCAATACTGACCATCAATTTACCTTACTAAACAGTCCAGAAAGCCTTGAGGTATACATCGATGTCAATCGCATACGGCAAGTGATGCATAATTTACTGAAAAATGCGATTGAAGCATGCGAAGATAGCGACAAAGCGGTGGATATTGTCATAAGCTATCATCCTCTGAGCAAACAACAACGACGTTGGCTTGAAATTCAAGTTCAAGACCATGGGCCAGGTATTCCCGACAAGATAATTGATACCTTATTTGAGCCTTACGCGACCACCAAACATAAAGGTACCGGACTTGGCCTAGCCATTGTGAAAAAGATCATTGAAGAACATGGTGGTGATGTTTGGGCAGAAAACCTTGATGCAGATGGAACCCGTATAATTATGAGATTACCCTTGGAGGACTCTCAGTCGTGATCAGTGATAAACCCCTTATTTTAGTCGTAGATGACGAACCTGACATTCGTGAGCTAATAAAAGACATTCTTGAAGATGAGAATTACGCTGTTGTCATTGCCGCTAACGGACAAGAGGCACAAGAAGCGTTTAGCCAACATGAGCCACATCTTGTTCTGCTTGATATTTGGATGCCTGATATAGATGGCATTTCGCTACTAAAAGCATTTAAACAACAAAACAAAGATGCCACAATTGTGATGATGTCAGGCCACGGCACCATCGAAACCGCAGTCGAAGCCACTCGCCTTGGCGCCTGCGACTTTATTGAAAAACCGTTATCCACCGCGAAACTACTCCGTGGTGTAGAGATGGCATTAGAGCAACAATCAAAGCAAGCTGACGCTCAAAAAGAAGCCCCACAAACGCCGGTAGGTAAGAGCCATCAAATCAGCTTATTACGCGAGCAAGTAGAACGTGTCGCACACCATGAAATGCCCATTTTATTAGTCGGCGAAACAGGCTCTGGCAAACATTGTTTTGCCCATTATTTACACAGCTTAGGTAGTTACGCTGATGGCAAGTTTATCGAACTAAACTCTGATAGTTTTCCACTTGATAGTCTAAAAATAACCTCATTGGCCACCAATAACTGTCTGTACATTGATGATTTAGCCTTACTCAGTGATGAAGCGCAGGCTTTATTGCTTCATTTACTTGAAACCCAAAAACTCAGTCAGTGTCAGCTCATATGTGCCACTCAACATTCGTTACAAAAAACCATTGATAATGGTGACTTTCTTGAAAGTCTTTTTTATAAGCTTAATAGCATCACGCTTGTCATCCCCCCTCTGAGAGATCATATTGAGGATGTTCCAGAGTTAGTCCATCACTTTGTTGATATACAAACAACACGTGAAGAATTGCCCTATAGACGGTTTACCGTTGCGGCTCAAAACCGCTTACGAAATCATGACTGGTCTGCGAATGTGCTAGAGCTCAAAAATGTCATTCAACGTTTACTGGTTCTGGGTAATGGTGATGATATTGATGTGGCAGACGTTGAGTTAGCTCTCAGCTCTGAAGCTGAGGCGGCATCCAGTGGTGACGAAGCCATTAATTTTGATTTACCTCTACGTGAAGCCCGAGAACAATTTGAACGTGTTTACTTACTGCGCAAGCTACAAGAAACCGGTGGTAATGTTGGTAGAGCAGCGAAATTAGCCGGTATGGAACGTACTCACTTGTACCGAAAGTTGCGTTCACTCGATATCGATGCAAAACAAATTTAGGATCGTCTTATGAAAATTCTCATCCTTGGAGCCGGACAAGTCGGCGCCTCCGTTGCCGCCACACTGGCAAAAGAGGATGACGATGTCACCTTGGTGGACACGGATAATAGCAATCTGATGAAGTTACAAGATCACTATGATATTCAAACCATACAAGGTGAAGCTTCACACCCTGATGTCTTAAAAAGAGCTGGCGCGGCTGATGCGGATTTATTATTAGCCGTCACCAATAGCGATGAAACCAATATGGTGGCATGCCAAATATGTCACACACTTTACAAAACACCCACCAAAATTGCCCGAATTCGGTCGACAGGCTACCTATCCACACCGCAACTATTCGACAAAGAAAATCCCAATGCCATTGCGATTGATATGCTCATTAGTCCAGAGCAAATCGTCACGGAATATATTCAGCGTCTGATCAATCACCCGAATGCACTACAAGTACTCGACTTTGCCGATGGGAAAATACAGTTAGTGGCTGTGAGAGCGTTTCATGGGGGCCCGTTAGTTGGACATCCACTCCGTGATCTCAGCAAACACATCCCTAAAACAGATACGCGTGTTGCGGCAATATTCCGTGATGGCAGGCCGATCGCCCCCACCGGTGATACCACTATCCAAGCTGACGATGAAGTGTTTTTCATTGCAGCAACAAAAGACATTCAGGCGGTTATGGGTGAGCTTCGCCGTCTAGAAAAACCCTACAAACGCATTATGCTAGCTGGTGGCGGTAATATTGGCGCTCGCTTAGCTAAAGCCTTAGAAAAGAACTATCAAATCAAATTAATTGAAGCCAATCCTGATCGGGCTGAATATTTATCTGAAGAGCTATCCAATAGCATCGTTTTGCTAGGTGACGTGGCTAATGAAGAGCTACTAATCGAAGAAGAAATCGATAAAGTAGATCTATTTTGTGCCTTAACTAACGACGATGAAGCCAATATTTTATCGGCCATGCTAGCTAAGCGATTGGGTGCCAATAAAGTACTGTCACTTATCAATCGTGCCGCATATGTTGATCTCGTAGAGAGTGGCACCATTGATATCGCCTTATCACCACAGCAAGCGACCATTGGTAGCTTGCTTGCCCACATTCGCCGTGGCGATATTGTTGCGGTTCACTCATTGCGTCGCGGGGCTGCAGAGGCTCTGGAAGCTATCGCACATGGAGACAGTAGCTCATCAATGGTCGTTGGACGTCGAATAGATGAAATCAATTTACCGCCAGGCACCACCATTGGTGCTTTGGTCCGTGGTGAAGAAGTTTTAATTGCTCACCACGACACCATCGTTGAATCTGAAGACCATTTGATTTTATTTCTAGTGAATAAACGCTACATCAAGGAAGTTGAACGTTTATTCCAAGTTGGTTTTAGTTTTTTCTAGACCCATGGATTCGACACTACAAAATCACTTTCTTATTGCCATGCCCTCTCTGGCAGATGCCTTTTTTCATCGTTCAGTCATCTATATTTGCGAGCATGACGAAAATGGTGCAATGGGTCTGATCATTAACCGGCCGACAAAAGTGATGCTAAAAGAGTTATTGGGTCATTTACGCATTTCAAATGAGGCCAAAACGCTGGAAGACACCCCCGTACGATTTGGTGGACCCGTTCAAAAAGGGCAAGGCATGGTCATTCATGATCAATTAGAGTCAAACTGGAAGTCTAGCTTGCCCCTGAGCAACGATATTGTGTTAACCACATCTACTGACATATTAGAAGTCATCGGAACGGATCAAGGCCCTCGAAATGCATTTGTGACTTTAGGCTATGCAGGCTGGACAGCGGGTCAACTTGAGGAAGAGCTAATGGAAAATAGTTGGTTAACCGTTCCGGCAAGCCATGAGTTATTATTTTCTACACCAGCCGAACAGCAATGGGTAGAAGCCGCCAAGATACTAGGCGTCAATATTCACCTTATTGCTAACGCATCAGAGAATAAACAATGAGTACCGCCAGAACCTTACTTGGTTTTGACTTCGGCATGAAAAATATTGGCATTGCCGTAGGTCAAGAATTAACCGGCACAGCCAATCCTCTCACCGCTATAAAAGCAAGAGATGGTATTCCTGACTGGACAATCATTGGTAAACTCATTGCTGAATGGAAACCAGACATGCTCATCGTCGGCCTACCCTTAAACATGGATGGTACCGAACAAGAAATGACCGCGGCAGCAAAACGCTTTGGCAATCGCTTGAATGGTCGGTTTAACGTGCCAGTCGAATGGCAGGATGAGCGATTGACCACATTTGAAGCACTGGAACAGATGGGCATTCGTAGTAAAATGGATTCCAAGCAACGAAGCGATGTGGATCAACTTTCTGCACAACTAATTCTTCAATCATGGCTGAATCAATAATGAAAATAGCACTGACTCAAACTCAAGTGAGAGATCTCGTCGAGCAAATGGCCTCGGCTATTAGTAATAAGTTAGCAGATAAAAACCCATTAATAGTGGGAATTCATACAGGTGGTGTATGGGTTGCCAAAGCATTGGTTGAAGAGCTGGGCAGTGACTTTTTTGATGCCCCGCTTGGCACATTAAATATTGCCTATTACCGTGATGATTTCACTCGCATCGGCATGCATCCTCAAGTAACCCCTTCTGATTTGCCATTCAGTGTCGACGGCAGACACCTACTTCTAGTCGATGATGTTCTTCACAGCGGTCGCACTACTCGGGCTGCACTCAATGAAATATTTGATTACGGTCGCCCAGCTAGCGTCACACTGGCAGTATTAATTGAGCGAAATGGCAGAGAGTTACCAATCCAACCTGACATAACAGGTAAAGTCGTTGAAGTCGTTAAAGGACAACAGATCAAGCTGACTAATACATCTGGATTGCAGCTGGAGTATAGAATTAAAGAGCAAGCTGAATGAAAAACAATCAACTCACCGAGAGCGGTCATTTAAGGCATTTTTTAACTATAGAAGGCCTGAAAAAACCGTTACTTACCGAGATTATGGATCGTGCAGAACAGTTTTCTGGCATCACCAGAAGACAAGTCAAAAAGGTCCCATTGCTTCGCGGTAAAACCATTGTTAATTTATTTTTTGAAAACAGCACCAGAACACGCTCTACTTTCGAGCTAGCGGCGAAACGCCTCTCAGCCGATGTAATGAATTTTAATATCAGTACCTCAGCCACCTCGAAAGGTGAGAGTTTGTTAGACACACTACATAATCTCGAATCTATGCACACCGACATGTTTGTGGTTCGCCATAATCAGAGTGGTGCTGCTGAGTTCATCGCACAACATGTGTCTCCACATGTTAGCGTGATCAATGCAGGTGATGGCTGTCATGCTCACCCCACACAAGCCATGTTGGATATGTTCACTATCCGACGTCACAAACAATCATTTCCTGATCTACGAGTCGCTATTGTCGGTGATATTTTGCACTCACGCGTTGCTCGATCACAGATACAAGCGCTATCAATATTAGGTGTGGGCGAAATACGAGTTATTGGTCCCAAGACATTGCTACCTGATGACTGCCAAACACTGGGCGTCCACGTCTACCATGATATGGAAGCGGGTCTTGAGGGTGTTGACGTGATCATCATGTTGCGCCTGCAACTAGAACGAATGCAGGGTGCTCTTATTCCTAGTGCACGAGAATATTTTCAGTGCTTTGGCTTAACGGAAGAAAAACTGAGCTATGCAAAACCAGACGCTATCGTCATGCATCCAGGTCCTATCAACCGCGGTGTTGAAATTGCCTCAACCGTAGCGGATGGTCCACAGTCAGTGATTTTAGAACAAGTGACACACGGTATTGCCGTCAGAATGGCTGTGATGGCCATGAGCCTTGGTGCACACTCAGAACAAAACGAGTTACTTGCATGAAAATTTGTATAAAAAACGGACGTGTTATTGACCCAGCCAGTAAATTAGATAATCGACAAAATATCTATATTCAGCAGGGTAAAATTCTCGCAATGGGTGAACCGCCTGAAGGATTCGTTGCTGATAAAACGATTGATGCCACAGGATTAATTGTCTCACCAGGACTCGTTGACCTCAGTGTCAGACTTCGTGAACCCGGACAAGAACATACGGCGACCATTCGTACAGAAACCACTGCCGCCGCCGCGGGTGGTATCACCACTGTCTGCGTTCCACCCGATACCGATCCAGTTATTGATAACTCTGCCGTTGTTGAGCTAATTGAAGACCGAGCAAAAAAATCGGCTCGTTCAATGGTCTTAACTGTTGGTGCCATGACACAAAATTTAGAAAGTAAGTTATTAGCTGAAATGGCTAGACTTAAAGCCGCTGGCTGCGTGGGTATTAGCAATGCACTTTCCCCCATTAAAAATAGCGTCGTTTTACAACGGGCGATGGCTTATGCAGCCACACTCGATATGACCGTTTTTATAAATTCATCTGATCCGTGGCTACAGGAACAAGGCTGTGTTCATGAAGGCGCAGTTAGTGCTCGCCTTGGTTTAGGTGGTATTGCCGAGAGTGCAGAAACCATCGCCGTAAGCCGTGATCTCATCCTAATTGAAAAAACTGGAGTACGTGCTCACTTTCATAACTTATCAACTGGAAAAGCAGTTAAGTTAATTCGGGACGCTCAAAGTCGTGGGCTAAATGTTACTGCCGATGTCAGTGCTCATCACCTTCACCTGAGCGAGCATGATTTAGGTAATTACGATGCCTTAACACATGTTCTCCCCCCCCTTCAGAAGCATCCGAGATAGAGAACAATTACAGCAAGGTATTCGTGATGGCGTCATTACGGCGATATCGTCACACC
>DRHY01000009.1 GCA_011052985.1 Methylophaga thalassica | reverse complement strand
TCCTCGTCGTGAATGCCAGAAAGGATAACTACAAACTCATCCCCGCCCTGGCGTGACACCGTATCGACTTCTCTCAGACAGTCACTCAAGCGCTTCGCAATTTCTATCAGAACCACATCTCCCACATCATGGCCATAGTTATCATTGACCGCTTTGAATTCATTTAGATCAAAAAAGCATATTGCTACTTTTGTTTTGGAACGATGACTTTGAGCCATGGCTTGACGAAATCGCTCATTAAATAAAGTGCGATTAGGAAGGTTAGTCAGTTCGTCATGATGAGCGAGTTTAGCCAGCTCTTCCTGTTGCTTCTTTAATTCAGTAATATCGGTACGTATAGATAAATAGCCACTGAGTTGATTGCTTTCATAGATGGGAATGATGGTCGTGTCTACCCAATAATAGGCGCCGTCTTTGGTCTTGTTACGGACTTCATCTTGCCAAATGTCACCCATCGAGGTGGTAGAGAACATTTTCTTCCAGTAGTTTTTTGGCTGATTATGAGAATTTAAAATACGATGAGTGGAACCAATTAATTCGTTTTCTTCGTAGCCACTTACCGTACAAAACTTTTCATTTACATAGGTAATGATCCCATGTAGATCTGTAATCGAAATAAGGGAATGTTTATCCATACCCGCAGTGAGTGTCAGCAAATTCTTCTGTGTAGTTCGCAAATCTTCAGCAGTTTGCTCAACCTGTTTTTTTTCTATTCTTAATGCGTTAATCGCATTTTGTCGAGAGCGAGCAAAGGGACTGATTGCTAAGTAATAAATAAGTGGAATCGTAAGAATAATGGAGATGACACCATCCATCAATGCTTCTAGGAAACTACTCATACTACTATCCATTGCATCAAAGATAATCTGAATCACAAATTCAATACTGAGTATGATTAGTGCAATTCTAATGAGTATTTTTTTTGGAGACTTACTCCACATAGAAACACCTTTTTAGAGTACCTTTATGGAAAAGATAGCTAATTTAATAAATTCAAAAACAAAGCGTTATCGTGACTTTCTATGAGAGAGTCTTATTTTCCGTATATTATCAGTTAATACTACAACGTGAATGTTATTGGCACCTTTGCAGCATCGACTTAACTATAAAAAAACAGCTTAATTGTACGTTATCGACACGATGGAAATAATAATTAATTGGTAATTAGTAAAATAATCTAACTTACTTAAATACATCTGGAATGACTAAATGGCTTCATCTCTTTATGTGACAGCAGAAGGTTATGCTGTTCTTAATAACGAACTAAATGCACGCTGGCAACGCCGCCGCGATGTGGTAAAAGCACTCTCAGCAGCGGCTGCAGAGGGTGACCGATCAGAAAATGCAGAAGATATTTATCGTAAGAAAGAGCTAAGAGAAATTGATCGTCGAATTCGTTATCTTCAAAAGCGCTTGCCTGATTTAAAGGTCATTGATCAAACACCCGATGATCCCGAGCGAATTTTCTTTGCTGCCTGGGTCACCGTTGAGACAGAGCAGGGTAATGAACATGAATATCGCATCGTAGGGCCGGATGAGATTGATGCATCTAAAGGCTATATCAGCATTGATTCGCCATTAGCACGACAACTGTTAGGTAAAACAGTTGACGATGAGGTGGTCATTCATGTTGCAGAACAAAAGAAAACTTATTACGTGCTGGGTATTCGTTATTAACAATAAAATTTACGCTTTTCTCTCTTTAAATTCAAATGATTCCATGCACTTAGAACAGAAATAAATCGAATATAAGTATTAATTTTTTCAGCATTTTAGTCGCTATTAACTTTAATAAACTAGTTAGTGTGGCGAACAGTGTGAAATACCTTGTGTTTAGTTATATCAGTATCTCTGTCTTTGCTTGCAGCCATGCCTTCGCTGAAGATACAGAAGTCACTGACATGGCTCCCATGGTGGTCAGTGACCAAAGCTTATCATATGTCGAAAACAACCTGGCGGGTTCGGTAACAGAAATACAGCGTGATGATATTGCCATTCAGGATGTGGATAACACCATGGCATTATTTAGTCAGGTGCCCGGTGTGTATTTTTCGCGCTATAACCAAGGTATTAATAATCAAGATATTGGTATTCGGGGCTTTGCGGCTGAGGGGAGTACACCTCATGCGGCATTACTCATTGATGGCATTCCGTCCAATACACAAAATGGTTACAGTGAGATGGATCAACTCTTTCCTGCCAATATCGACACTATTGAGGTGTTTAAAGGCAATAGTGATCCACGCTTCGGGCTATTTAATGTCGCCGGCAATTACAGTATTTCTACACGTGATGAATTGGGAAAAGAACTTAAACTTACCACAGGCAGTTATGACTCCCGCCAGCTACAGGCCTATATGGGGGAGCAGACTGGTGAACTAACACATAATTATTTTTTGGCGTATCAAGCTGCTAATGGCTATCGTGATCGAACAGAAAATGAGAAATACAGTCTTTCTGGTCGTTGGTTTTATGCACTTTCTGATGATACGACGCTTGGGTTCATTGCCAGAGCGACTACTGAAGAGGCTGATGCACCCGGTTACTTGGAAAAAAATGTGGCTCGACGTTATCCAAAACGATCAGCTGAGTATGCACGTAATGATGGTGGTGATAAACATACACAGTCATATAGTCTGCATTTCGATACACGACTAAGCGACACGATTGATTGGAGTTTAAAAAGTTATTTTAACCATTATCAACGTGAGCGTTGGGTAAGATTTAAGGCAGTCTATGCCTTGCAAGATCGTTTTGACGAACAGGATCACTATGGGCTGATTTCAACATTGAATTGGACTGTTTCAGATGAATGGGCAGTTCAATGGGGTGTTGATACTCAAAAACAGCAGGTGCTTGAGCAGCGTTTTGCTACATTAGGTGACACACAAAAGCGCGACAGAAATACAGTACTGCGGGATTATGATTTTGACTTCATCAGCTATGGCAGTTATCTACAGCTAGAGAATTCGTCAAATGATTGGCTAGCCTGGAATATAGCACTAAGAGCTGACAAGCTGTCAGGAGAAGGCCAGTTTTCTAATGGCACAAATACAGTGCCCACCTCAAGAGACATGTATGACTTTGGCACAATAATACAGCCAAAATTGAATATCTTTTTGTATCCCTCAGACTCACTGACATTATTTGCTAATTTAGGGCGCAGTTTTCAACAGCCAATAGGCGCTAATGCTTATACCGCAGGGGATAGAGCAGCTCGGGAAGTGTCGTTAAATGATGGCTGGGCAGTAGGCAGCCAATGGTCGCCATTATCAACTATGAATATTGAGCTTTCATACTGGCAACAACGTGCCAGTGATGAGGCGTTATTAGTGGATGGTGTGCAGCGTTATGTGGGAGAAACCTTGCGTGAAGGTGTTGATCTCAGTCTCGATTTGATGCTGATAGAGAAGCTATTGTTATGGGCTAATGTATCAAAAGTTACCACGGAAATACTCGCCACAGGATCGACGCAAGGCAATGCGTTACGAAACATCCCCGATTATACGGCTTCGGTTGGTCTCAACTATGCCTTCACGTCTAAACTTTCATGGCGAGTACATGTTGATTCTCAAGGCAGTAGCTACGTGAACGAACAAAATACCGGCGGCAAATATGGTCGATTTAATTTAGTGAATACTGGCCTTCACTATGATGCTGAGTGGGGAGCGGTTAATTTTCAGATTAATAATCTACTCAATGACTATTATGAATATGTCTACGACTTAGGCTCTAATGGCGTCCCCGATACAATTCACTCACCGGGTGAAGGAGCCAATATGAGTCTTTCAATCACCTACAGTTATGACTAGCAGAGTCTTTGTCTAAAGCTGTAACCACAAAATAAGTTTTTCTAATTCCTTTTCATCGCTAATTTAATTTTGCTTGCCTAAAAAGAATTCAGATATTAAGATATGATATATCATTAATTTTGGGGGGCGGGTATGAAAGACAATATGGCAATCGCTTGTTCTGGTTTATGTTTGGTTCATTGCGTGATTACAGCAGCATTAATGGGTATTACAGCGTTTGGTGTGATGTTTAGCTGGTTAGACACACCATGGATACATTTGGTGATGATGGTACCGGTTATTGTTTTAGCACTCCTTAGCTTGCCGTTTTCATTCTTGGCTCATCGTAATTATCTTCCCATGAGCCTCGTCATTATGGGAATTAGTGCAATGGTATCTACCTTCTTTATCCCAGAGCATTATGAGTTTTGGATCACGATTCCAGCGGCACTACTGATTATTGCCGGACATTATTGGAATCGCCAGTTAATTCAGGGCATACCATCAGAAATGGAGGCCATTAATGGATGAGTCAGCGCTACTTGCAATGAATGATGAAGACTATATGAACGATGCTCAGCTCGCTTTTTTTGACACCAAACTTGCCTTATTGAGACAAGAAACCTTAGATGAAATTGATGCCTCAAAAGCGGACATTAGTTATGAAAAAGTCAGTGATGTATCTGATCGAGCCACCTTGGAGGAGGAAGCACAGATCGCATTAAGAATTGCCGATCGGAAACGTAACTTAATCCCCAAAATTGATAAAGCAAGACAACGCATCAGGCAGGGCGAGTATGGCTATTGCTTACAGAGTGGTGAGCCGATAGGTCTGGCTAGACTGTTAATTCGGCCTACAGCAGAGTTTTGTATCGATATCAAAAGTATTAACGAAAAAAGAGAGCAGACATATGATCATAAAAGATAACCGCTTGCCCGTGACCGTATTGTCGGGCTTCTTAGGGGCGGGTAAAACAACCGTTCTTAATCATATATTGAACAATCGTGAAGGTCGAAAAGTCGCTGTGATTGTGAATGATATGAGTGAGATTAATATCGATGCACAACAGCTGAATAATGAGGTGGATTTCAACCGAGCAGAAGAGAAATTAGTTGAGATGAGTAATGGCTGCATTTGCTGCACATTACGTGAAGATTTACTGATCGAAGTAAAGCGATTAGCTGATGAAGGTCGCTTTGATTATTTAGTGATTGAATCAACCGGTATATCTGAACCCTTACCTGTTGCTGAAACCTTTACTTTTGCTGATGAAGAAGGTGAAAGTTTATCTACCATTGCCCGGCTAGACACCATGGTCACTGTTGTTGATGCCGTTAATTTTCTGAAAGATTTTCAGGAGGCCAGATCGCTTCAAGATACAGATGAGAACTTGGGTGAAGAAGACATGCGTAGTGTGGCCGATTTATTGGTAGAGCAGGTTGAGTTCTGTGATGTCATTTTGGTGAGTAAAACCGATTTATGCAGCACAGCTGAATTGCAAGAGCTGACGTCGATTTTAAGAAGTTTAAATACCAGCGCTAAGATATTGCCTATTGAACAAGGTCGAGTGCCACTTGATGAGGTCTTAGCGACCCATCAATTTGACTTTGAAAAAGCCTCACAAGCAGCAGGCTGGTTGCAAGAGGCGCGAGGTGAGCACATACCTGAAACGGAAGAATATGGCATTAAAAGTTTTTCATATACAGCACGCAAACCTTTTCATCCCAAGAAATTTTATGAGTTTCTGCATCAAGACTGGCCTTGTGGCAAGTTAATTCGTTCAAAAGGCTATTTCTGGCTAGCCAGTCGTCCACAATTTGCCGGACAATGGAATCAAGCGGGTGGGATTGCTCACCATGGTTTTGCCGGTATGTTTTGGAAGGCAGTGCCAACGGAACGTTGGCCAGAAGACGATGCTTCGATTGAAGTCATTATGGAAAATTGGGTTGAACCTTTTGGTGATATGCGCCAAGAGTTAGTCTTTATTGGTCAAAATCTTGATGAGGACAGTGTTCGGCAGCAATTAGACGACTGCTTAATCAGTGATGAAGAGCTATTAGCCGGCAAGCAGCTTTGGCAGACCATGCCTGATCCTTTTCCTGAATGGCGGGCTGAATAATGCTCAGTGCTATTAAACCAAAACCTTATCTTGAACACATCTCAAGCAGTGAAGAGGTAACGGACCTTGCTAGTATCTATGAGCCGAGTATTAATTTGGCATTATGGCAGCGTTCGCTTACAGCACCAGTACTCAGTGATGTAAAACAACTGATTAAACATTCACGCACCTTTGCTGGACGAGGTGTCATGAAGCCTGAAGAAATTAGTTCATGGCTTCAAAATACATTAAGAACAGACGAGTATTCAGCGTTTGAAGCCGATGTGGTTCATCTTGCGGAAGTGTTCTCAGACCTATTTGATCTGACTCATGTGGGGGTACGCCTAGAATTATTAGATAAAACGATGTGCCCACGATTTCATGTTGATAAATTATTGGCAAGGTTAATCACTACCTATGATGGCGCTACGACACAATGGTTAACAGAAGATAATGTTAATCGAGATAAATTGGGTGAGGGCGCGATGGGCTTACCTGATAATGAGTCAGGCATTGTACTCAATCAAGCCGAAATACAAACAGCTAATATTGGTGATGTCTTAATTATGAAAGGTGAGGGTTGGATAAATAGTGATGTCAGAGGCTTGGTTCACAGATCGCCTGAAGCGAGTGTTGATAACAAACGATTGCTGCTGAGTTTTGACTTTGCCGAAGCCTAAAATTGGCTGCTTCAGTTTAGATGATAGACTCATGAAACAAGATTGATACAATATAACGTCAATGTGATAATTAATGAGAACGTCTAAAGAGAGCTGGACATGGATACTGAAAAAGCGATTGATAAAGCAGAGCATAACTGTCTGGAACACGGCGTAAAACTCACACCGAAGCGAAAGTCAGTGCTTGAGATTTTACTTGAGTCTAAGCACCCTCAGTCTGCTTATGAGATTGCTGATTTGTATCAACAAAAGCTGGCAGAGAAAATACCGGCAATGTCGGTATATCGCATGCTTGAATTTCTGATTGAACAGGGCTTAGTACACAAGCTGGCATCAACCAATAAGTTTTTGGCATGTTCACATATTACGTGTACTCACTCTCACAAAACGCCACAGTTTCTTATTTGTGATAATTGCCAAACGGTTAATGAAATTGGCATTGATTCATCACTGATAGCCGCACTTGAACAAAGTATCAGCGACAATCATTTTAAATTAAGCAGCCCGCAGCTAGAGCTTCATGGCCTCTGTGAAGCTTGTCAGACAAACTAATTAGTGCACAAGCTATCCTCTTTTTATGGTTTATTGATGATATGATATATCGATATAACGCAATTAATTCTTATTACTACTATAAAAGTCATACTCAATATGCTGGAAGTTAACCACCTCAACAAAACATACGGTAATAATCATGCCGTTAATGAATTAAGTTTCTCAATCAAAAAAGGTGAGATTCTCTGCTTACTTGGCGCCAATGGCGCGGGTAAAACAACGACACTTAATATGCTGTTAGGGTTTATCGAGCCTGACTCTGGCACCGCGATGTTAGATGGTATCGATATGACTGAGCAAAGTAGTCTCTGCCGACAATCGATGATGTATATCCCCGAAAATGTGCATCTTTATCCTAGTTTCACCGCGATTGAAAATATCGCCTATTTAGCCGAGCTGTCTGACATAGATATAGATGCTGAGGCAATAAAACAAAGCCTACTCAAAACAGGTATCACGGAAGCTCAGCTTACTCGTCAAGTAGGTGATTTTTCCAAAGGCATGCGCCAGAAAGTGGCCATTGCTTTTGCCTTACTCAAGCACGCAAAACTGGTACTAATGGATGAGCCAACCTCAGGGTTAGATCCTGTCGCTACCCAAGAGTTTATCGACGTTGTAAATACCATCAAATCTAGAGGAACAGCCGTTTTGATAGTGACGCATGACTTGCTATGTGCACATCAACTGGCTGATCAGATCGGCATTATGCAGGGAGGTCAGCTGACACAGCTCATTCATAATCAATCCCTCGATCTTGCTCAGCTAACCGACCGTTACTTCAATCAATTCTCAGTTTAATTAAGGACTAATTCAGTGAAAAAAACGTTGACCTCCACCTTGGTCGCTTCTGCTTTGTTCCCTCTCTATGTCTTGGCAGAAAATACAACATCTACCGAAATTGCCCCGATGGTCGTTACCAGTCAAGCTCCTGATTATGTAGCAGATAACTTGGCTGGCTCAGTTGATGAAATCTCCAAAGAAGAGATTAAAATACAACAGGTGAGTAATGTGATGGAGTTATTTTCGAGTGTGCCCGGTGTCTACTTCGCTCGTTACAATCAAGGAATCGTTGATTCGGAAATTGGTATCCGTGGCTTCTCTGCTGAAGGTAGTACACCGCATGCGGCTACCTTTATTGATGGTATTCCGGCAAACACCCACACTGGTTTCAGCGAAATTAATCAGTTATTTCCAGCTAACATTAGTCGAATAAACGTATACAAAGGCAATAGCGATCCGCGTTATGGCTTATTTAACATTGCGGGTAATTACAATATCGAAACACGTGATGATCTTGGCCGTGAAGTGACGTTAACAACAGGTAGTTACAATGAAAAACAGATTCAGGCATACGCTGGTGAGCAAACAGGTCAACTAAGGCATAGTTACTTTTTAGGCTACCGTGATGCCGATGGTTATCGTGATAATGAACACACCAAAAAATATAGTGCATCAGGCCGTTGGTTTTATGATTTTAACTCCGATACGTCACTGG
>DRHY01000008.1 GCA_011052985.1 Methylophaga thalassica | reverse complement strand
CTGCTAAATAAATTTAATGCTAATTGATAACCAAGTTGTGCTGTTTGCGCGTCGTATCTACCACCATCACCTTCATCACGCATGAAAGCGTGTTCGGCATTAAACTCATGCCACGTGAACTTGATATCAGTCGCTTTGAGTTCCTGATAGATTTTTAATAAACCATCTGCTGGCACATGATTATCTTGTTTACCCCAGATCATCAGTAATTCACCTTTAATGTCAGCTAAACGTTCCATACTATGCTGACCAGGTTTGTTAGGAATTTTCTGAATATGTAAGTCGGTAGCGTAAAAGCAAGCTGTACCTTTCACTTCTGGCTGTAAGGCAGCACGGAAGGCAAGGTGACCACCAATACAGTAACCCATGGCGCCAATATGCCCATTACTCCAATCTTGCTGTTTAACAAAGGCGATCATTGCCGCGTTATCAGAGTCATACCCTTGTACATCTTTAGCCTCTTTATCGGCATTACCTTTGTCTCGACCTGCATCGTCGTAGCCTAATACTGTACCAATGGGGTTTAACTCATGAAAAACTTCAGGTACAAGCACAGCGTAACCATGGCTAGCCATTAATCTTGCTGCCCGTTCAATCGGACCAGTCTGTTGAAAAATTTCAGAATAAAACAAGATAGTAGGGTAGCTACCGTCACCCACAGGTCGATGGATGTATGTCCGCATTACACCTGTTGGTGTATCAAGATCAACGTGGTGACTTTGAATTTTCATGAAATAGCTCCCTTGTGTGAATTAGTCATATGAAAAAATGATTTGGCGCTTATTGTACATGCCTTGAGAGCCGACGAGGGGGAATGTCAGTGTTCAATTATTATCATTTATTGAGCTATGAGGTGACACGACATTCATAAATATACACAGACGACATCATGATGACTCCCCGACAATCTATGTATATGTCATCTAGTGTTTGCTTATCCAATAGATGACAGCTAGTGCATACTTATAGAGTGTCAGATTGGATACAAATGGTCATATATTAGCGCTGATAAGTTATGATAAAGTGTTGGCAACACTTAGTTAGGTAAAGAAACGATTATCTTGGTTTAGTAGACTGATAATGCCATAGGCGGCTGTTTCTTTTTCTGCTTGACTAATCACACACAAATTATGCATACAAAACACTGAGTACTCATCAAAAGATTTGGTTTGTATGGGTATTTAGTGGTTTAGATTTTGTTTTATTTAAGGGTTTTGAATGTCTAAAATTATTTACACCAAAGTTGATGAATCTCCAGCCTCTGCAACCTATTCTTTGCTTCCGATAATTCGTGCTTTTACGGCGCCTGCTGATATCGAAATAGAAAGCCGGGATATTTCACTAGCTGGTCGAATAATTGCTACCTTTCCTGACAATTTAACAGACGCTCAAAAAATTCCTGATCATCTTTCTCAACTCGGTAAGTTAACTCAAGAACCCACAACGAATATCATTAAGTTGCCTAATATTTCGGCTTCAATCCCCCAGCTTAAAGCGGCTATAGCTGAGTTAAAGTCAAAGGGCTACGATTTGCCTGATTACCCAGAAGTACCAAAATCCGATGCCGAAAAAGCAATCAAAGATCGTTACGCAAAAGTACTTGGTTCTGCTGTGAACCCAGTACTGAGAGAAGGTAACTCGGATCGTCGAGCTCCTGCTGCTGTAAAAAATTATGCACGTAAAAATCCGCACTCTATGGGTAGCTGGTCAGCAGAATCAAAAACTGATATTGCTCACATGGATGCTGATGACTTTTATGGTAGTGAAAAATCAATCACCTCTACTGTTGCTGATGATTATAAGGTTATTTTTACCAGTAATGATGGAAAAGAAACGGTTTTAAAAGCATCCATACCGGTATTAGCAGGTGAAGTGGTTGACGCAACTATCATGCGTGCTGACAAATTAAAAGCGTTTTATGCCGATGCAATCTCAACAGCCAAAAAACAAGATGTCTTAATCTCCTTGCACCTTAAAGCCACGATGATGAAAGTCTCTGACCCGATTATGTTTGGTTTTGCCGTTCAAGTTTTCTTTAAAGAGCTTATAGATAAACATCATGCTCTGTTCGATAAATTAGGTGTGGACTTCAACAATGGCTTAGGTGATTTATACGCAAGATTAGAAACCGTAGATGCAGAGATTAAACAGCAAGTCGAAGCTGATATTGCTGCCGTCTATGCAAAACAACCGGCCGTTGCTATGGTTGACTCTAATAGAGGCATTACCAATTTCCATGTGCCATCAGATGTCATCGTTGATGCATCGATTCCTGCGATGATTAGAGCCGGCGGCAAAATGTGGAATCAACAAGGACAACAACAAGATACGCTAGCGATGATTCCTGATCGCTGTTATGCCGGTGTTTACAAAACTGTAGTAGATGACTGTAAACAAAAAGGGGCTCTTGATCCTGTAACAATGGGAACGGTACCCAATGTTGGCCTGATGGCCAAAAAAGCCGAAGAATATGGCTCACATGATAAAACCTTTCAGGCAGGTGCAGAGGGTAAAATCACTGTCACCAACCAACAAGGCAACACGGTATTTGAATTTGATGTGGAAGAGGGCGATATCTTCCGTATGTGTCAGACCAAAGATGAGCCGATTCGTGACTGGGTTAAGTTGGCCGTCAGCCGAGCACGTTTATCAGCGACACCAGCGATCTTTTGGTTAGATGAAAACCGTGCTCATGACGCCGAATTAATCAAAAAAGTCATGGCCTATTTGCCAGAGCATGATACCAGCGGTCTTGATATTCGTATCCTAAACCCTGTAGTTGCGACACAAATATCCTTAGATAGAATGCGTGCTGGTGAGGACACCATTTCGGTCACGGGTAATGTTCTGCGTGATTACAACACCGACTTATTCCCCATTTTAGAATTAGGTACTTCAGCTAAGATGTTATCTGTTGTTCCCTTAATGCGAGGTGGTGGTCTATTCGAGACAGGAGCCGGCGGTACGGCACCAAAATTACTTGAGCAATTGATTGACGAAAACCATCTAACCTGGGATTCATTAGGCGAGCTTATGGCGCTAGCGGCCTCACTGGAGCATCTGGCGGAGACACAAGATAATGCTAAGGCTAAAGTTCTAGCTGATACACTTGATGCGGCAACAGGGCGCTTGTTGCAAGAAAATAAATCACCGACAGATAAAACAGGTGATTTAGATAATAGAGGCAGCCACTTCTATTTAGCCATGTACTGGGCACAAGCCTTGGCAGAACAAGCCATTAGTACAGAACTTAAATCAGTATTTAAACCGATTGCACAAGCCATGATGGAAAATGAAGCTACTATCGCCTTGGATATGATCAGTATTCAGGGTAAATCAGTTGATTTGGGTGGCTATTACAAACCCGATGAAGACAGAATGAATCAAATCATGCGGCCAAGTGCCACATTTAATGGCATATTGGCAGAGCTTGCCTAAGCATTTGGCCTTGTTCAGTCAGAAAAGCCCCAGTTGATGGGGCTTTTTTTTGCCTTGCGTATATTTAGAGGTATGCAAGGCTAAAACCGTGTCAATTAGCTACTAATCAGACTCGCTAATAGTGTTAGTCCAAGCAGCGCACTCACTAGATAAGTCAGATGGGCACGCATGGTTTGATACCAATCTGCCGCATCTCTGTGCTGCCTTTTTTCGTAAATTAACATGCT
>DRHY01000007.1 GCA_011052985.1 Methylophaga thalassica | reverse complement strand
GGCTGTTTTCCAGCTATAAGAGACTGGAAGAAAACTTGATTTTGAATGAGCATTCCCCGTACTTAAAAACAGTCCACCAATTGCTCCAATTATGATGACAAAGAATATTACATACGTGCTGTTAATAAATAGAATGGCTGAAAGACTCAAAACGGCAATAGTAAGACGCTGCCAATCAGGAGTGAGTTGTCTAGCCATTTTTATAACCGCATCTAAGACGACTGGTACCGCAATAAGGGAAAGCCCATGTACCAGTTTTTTTGAGATGTCTGCAGAAAACGTATCCAGTGAATAGGCGAAGATAATTAAAAAAAGTGCAGAGGGTAAGGTAAAGGCGATAAAAGCAAGTAATGCCCCAATGCCATTGGCTCGAAGAAGTCCAATAGCAAAACCCAGTTGACTACTACTGGGGCCAGGTAGCAGATGACATAGTGCTAATAGTTGGCTGAACTGGGTGTCAGTTAACCAATTTTTCTCCTCTACAAAGCACTTTCTAAAGTAAGCAATATGGGCAACTGGGCCACCAAAAGAGGTGAGCCCTAGCGTTAAGAATGTTTTAAAAACGTCTGTATATCGTTTATGTAAACCTGACACATCATACTCATCTGTAGATTAAACTGAATCAGTTAAGATCAACAATTTTATACATGTGAGTGTGACAATTGTGTTGTATCAGTGGATTTATTTTTATCCATGGTTGTCCATAATTTATCATGAAAATAAAATGCAACTGTATTAATGGCTGGTTCGACTAAGGCCATAGTGCCACCGACCAATACACTTCCCGTCATGATGTATCCAACGCTGAATGCCACACTGAAATGGATGGCAGCAAAACTTAATGTTTTAATCATAATCATTTCCTCACTTATTGAGAATGATTATCATTAACTTATATTGAAAAGTAAATTAACTTATTCAGATGACAGTGATTGAAATTAGCGATGGTTTAATCGGATATAACGATTAAAAATATTAAAATGAACTGTTTTACATTTTGTTCACACGCGTTATGATTTAATAATTACGAATAAGAACAAACAAAAAATATTTGTAGCGTTCGTTATCACAAAGGAGAAAAATTAATGAGTAATATTGATATTGGTATTAATAAACAAGATAGACAGGATATAGCAGAGCAGCTAAAAAACTTGCTCGCTGATTCATATACTCTATATCTACAGACTCACAACTTTCACTGGAATGTGACTGGTCCACAATTTCGTCAATTACACTTAATGTTCGAAGAACACTATATGGAACTTGCCACTGCAGTTGATGATATAGCAGAGCGTATTAGAACGCTGGATGTCGCTGCTCCAGGTACTTACAAATCATTTGCATCATTGAGTTCTATTAAAGAGGTTGAGGGTGTACCAGAAGCCAAAGAAATGGTGGCACTGTTAACTTCAGGACATGAACAAGTGGTTAAGACCTGTCGTAAAGCATTAAAAGTGGCTCAGGAATCAGATGATGAGTCATCTGCTGCACTAATTTCTGATCGTATGCGAGTCCATGAAAAAACAGCATGGATGTTGCGTGCACAGCAATAATCAAAGCTGAACACTCATAAAAAAAGGGGCGAAAGCCCCTTTTTTATGTCATTTTCTGATGAATAAGTTGTTTAAGCTCTTCTAGCTGACGCGAAAGATCCGTGATGGTAGGTTCATCGGCATGTTCACGTTGGTATTGTTCTGCATTTTCTTTTTCCATGACATTTACGACTATGCCTATCAACATATTCAAAAATGCAAACGCATTTAAGAAAATAAAACTAATATAAAATATCCAACTAATTGAATAGACGGTCATTGTTTCGTACATAACATCGGTCCAGTCTTCAAATGTCATCACCCGGAATAAGGTCAACATAGATATCGCAATGTCACCCCATAGCTCTGGATTAATTGCTGCAAAAAAGGTGGTACCGACTGCGGCATAGATATACACAATAATAAACATCAATAAAGCGACATATCCTAGTTGTGGAAGCGCTCTCAGCAGTGAGTTCAATAGAGTCCGTAGCTCAGGAATAACCGATACCATCCTTAGTACCCTAAATATGCGAATCAAGCGACCAACTAGAGCAAGCTCACTATCCTCAATGGGTACCAAGCTAACAATCACAATTAGAGTATCGAAGATATTCCATGCATTTTTAAAAAAATCTCGCTTTTTATCCTCAGCCAAAAAACGGATGATAACCTCAACTAAAAAAAAGACTGTAATGCTGTAATCCAGCCATTTGATAACGGTTAGAGCACTGGCGGGAATATCATAGGTTTTTGCACCGATAACTAGTGCCGAAAAAAGTATGACGCCAATAACGACCATTTCAAAAAGCTTATTTTGCTTAATGTTATTAAAAATTGTCGCAAATCGACCTGGTGAAATAGATGCTGAACTAGACACTGAGGATCCTTCATTGGGTGGGGATAGTTTTATTTATGCGGAATCATAACCACAACAAAAATTATTGCAAGTCATTATATTTGGCGTGTTTTTATTATGTGGTATCGTCGATTAATCTATAGGAAAATCCAACGAGGGAGTGAATATCATGACCACATTACGAGATTTATCTGGACTAGGACATACACCTAAGGGGCTCAGCGAGTCTGCATTGATCGTTATTGATTGTCAGAATACTTATATAGAAGGCGTGATGGCATTAGAAGGTGTAGAAGAGGCGTTACTAGAAGTAAGAAAAGTATTGGATTTGGCTAGAGAACACTCTATTCCGATATTTCATATTCAGCATGATGGCGGTGAGGGCTCGCCTTATGATATTAACGCGTCTATTGGTGAGATCATTGAAGATGTAACGCCTATTGATGGTGAGTATGTCATTACAAAAAGTTTCCCGAATTCATTCATACAAACCTCGCTTGATGAGGCGCTGCGTAAGCGTAATATTGAAAATGTCATCCTTGTCGGCTTCATGACACATATGTGCGTCAGTTCGACTGCGCATGGAGCGTTTAACCGGGGCTATACAGTAACGGTTATTGGAAATGCAACGGCAACACGGGCGTTGTCGACTAATACCGGTGGTATTGTAGATGCGGAATCAGTTCAAGAGGTGACACTGGCTTCTCTTAGGGATATGTATGCGGCAGTTATCGAGTCAGTAGAAGAGCTGCCAGTGACTTAGCTTGGCGTCTGAAGAGATACAAATCGCCTGCTAATTTATTTAGTTGGCCATTTTTGTGGCACACGTTTTACTTTACTGATGTCATAGCCGACTTTTTCTATGATGCCTAGCATGTGCTGATAATCTTCATCCGATATGTGTGGTGTTCTAGCCATGATCCACACATAATCACGTTTATTTCTTGCGATAATGGTTTGTGAGTAATCGTCTGTTAAATAAATAATCCGATAGTCTGCTTTTATAGGCCAAATAAACTGCATTCCCCATAGTGCATTAGTGGTGTGATCCTCCACATATCCAACCGGTTTATATGTTTTGAGTTCGCCATCAAAGCTGTCTTGATGGAAAGTAAAGGTAGTTTGGATGCTACCATCTTCTTTTAGTTTGTATGATTCTATGGCGTTATGAGCTCCTTCCTCAACAAATGTTGGAATATTCGCTATGACATACCAGTCACCCATAAATTTAGGAATGTCGACAAAGGAGACAGGGGCGATAGGTGGTTTTGAAGCCTGACAACCAAAAAGTGATAGAGCCACAATTATTGCTAGTCCGTGTTTAAGAATTTGCATGAAGTTCACCTTGAATTGAAAGTTCATTCTTAATGTCACATTGTGAATTTGTCGTGAACTATGCATTTGCACTTATTTCTATTTCGGAAGATAGTTACATCTAAATGGCCTTACAGCTTTTCTTGCTTGTCTTGAAGATTGCTTGGCATTTTTTCATTGTGTCTGTCGGAATATGGCTGATGACTTTCATTTAATATGAGGATGGAACAATGTCAAATGCCAGCTTTATTGGGATGATGTTATATCTTTTACTAGCGATAGTTGGTGGATTTTTATCAGGCTTATTTAGTGTGTATATTTATCGATCGGCTAAACGAGATCTGCCCAATTGGGCTGCTGTACTGTCGAGCATAGTTTTTTACGTTGCCCCAATATGGGCGATGTTTAGTCTACTAAAAGAAGACGATCTGGATATCTTCTACCTACTCTTAATAGTGGCATTTGTTGCCGGGATTATTTTCTACACTAAGCGTGAAGTCAAAGATGAAAGTAATCAACGAGATCCCGTTGATTTAGACTAGTCCTTGCCAAACAAAGCTTTGTATACATATCATGTCTGCTTTTTTCATTTCCTTGTGAGTCATTTTGAATACGCGCAAACGGCAATACGCTCTGGTAATAAGTTTAATTGTGTTAGTAGGTAGCATCACTACTAGTCTCATTGGCTATTTTGTTGCTAAAAGCTCAATTGAACATCGATTGCAAGATGAGATGTTGCCATTAACAAGTGACAACATCTATTCTGAAATTCAGCGCGATCTACTTCAACCACTACTTATTTCATCTGTAATGGCAAATGATTCGTTTGTTTTAGATTGGGTCAACTCGGGTGAGATTGATTCGATCAAGATGCAACGTTATCTCAAACAAATTCAAGATAAATATGAAACCATAACTGCCTTTTTTGTTTCAGATAAAACAAAACGCTATTACCACTCATCAGGTGTATTGAAGAATGTTTCTTCAGATGAAGAGGCCGATAGTTGGTATTTTGATACCAAAAAATCCGACAGAGATTATTTAATTAACATCGATAATGATACGGCAGAGCCTAGTCGCTTATCTATCTTCGTAAACTATAAAGTTCTTGATAAGAAAGGGCAGTTTATTGGTGTTATCGGAATTGGTTTGTCACTCGAAATCGTTGAAGAGTTAATTGAAACCTACCAACAAAAATTTGGCCGCGAAGTGTATCTAATTGATGCAACAGGTAAGGTCATGCTGAAGAGTTCTAGTTATAATGATAACGCTCTGATTCAGAATGATGTTTTATCAGACAAGTTGATGAAAGATATCTTATCAGTGGCGACTGGGTCATTTAGTTATAGTTTTGATGGTGCTAATACTATCTATTTAAACAGTCGATATGTACCAGAGTTTTCTTGGTATTTAATGGTGGAACAAATCAATGATCCTGCTGCGGATGGAATTGAATCAGCGTTAATATTTAATCTTCTGATTTCAATGGCTATTAGCGGTATGACTTTATTAATTCTGCATTTTGCTTCTAGAGGATACCAAGGAAAGCTTGAGTCGATGGCAACGAAAGATAAGTTGACCGGTGTATACAATAGACAAATTTTTGACTCACTATTTAATCAAGCATTGTCCACGACAAAACGGCGTCAGCAATCACTCACTATTTCATTGATTGATATAGACTTTTTTAAACGTATTAACGACAACTACGGTCATGCTCATGGTGATGAGATACTAAAGTCTGTTATTGAGCTAATGAAAGCTAATTTAAGGCAGGCGGATATAATTTGTCGATGGGGAGGGGAGGAATTCATCATTATGATGTCAGACTGTGATGAGAACTCTGCCAAACGTACGCTCAATATGATCCGTGAATTAATTGCAGAGAAACAATTCCACTTAGGTAATGACAAAGTCAAAATCACTATTAGTGGTGGTGTCGCAGAACACACTCATGATGAAACGATGAGACAGGTAATAAACAGAGCAGATAAAAACTTATATATGGCCAAAAATCAGGGGCGCAATCGAGTAGTTTAGGGCTCTCTGTGCCATTTGATTTAGCTGAGCCTAATAAAGGGGAAGTATGACAATATTTACACCTCGATCACAGCTTATATATTTGCTTGTATGCCTGATAATTTCCCTGATTTCATTTGGTGGATTAGTGGATAATTCATTACAGGAAATGTTGCTAATCACACTATCTGTGTTTGCATTGGCGAGAGGGTTAAATGGTGTAATATCTGTAGCTCAGGGCACTGAATTATCAGTTGAACCAATGGGTGTC
This sequence comes from Methylophaga thalassica, assembly GCA_011052985.1. Taxonomy (GTDB): domain Bacteria; phylum Pseudomonadota; class Gammaproteobacteria; order Nitrosococcales; family Methylophagaceae; genus Methylophaga; species Methylophaga aminisulfidivorans_A. The sequence continues at coordinate 170 of DRHY01000007.1, read as the reverse complement.
GGTGTCACACTAACACCTGGTCAAATACTTGACCCACTGAATGACATGGTGGAACAATTTTCTACGGTTTTGTTAATTGCGTCTGCATCTTTAGGCATTCAGAAAATAGTGTTGTTTTTGGGTGATAATCTCATTATAAAACTAACACTCTCCATGTTGATCTTGATTGT
>DRHY01000006.1 GCA_011052985.1 Methylophaga thalassica | reverse complement strand
CCCACATACCAGCCAATGCCTGGCGTGCTGCTAGTCGCCCAACCCGACTTTGCTCTTATGGTGTAGCTGTCAGTTTTTTCAGCAACCATAATCTGTTGCAGTGTATTAAATGCTGAAGCACTAAAAGGCAATGTTCGATGATAGACTTTCTTTAGAAAATCAACCTGTTCACTGGCACTCATGGTGAGAGAACCATCAAGCCAGAACATTGTTACATCAAAAGGTTCTGTTAATTCACCATAGCCTAAGGTTTTGATATTTCGACGATAAGTATCAGCACCAACCCGACGGGCAAGTTGCTGATAACACCAGACACATGAGACTTTATAGGCACTTTCTAAAGTCTGGTCATGATTCCAAGCAGCATAGTCATATTTGTGCCCATCCCAATGGAAAATAGCCTCTTTATCTTTTACGACACCCTCTTCCAGCCCTATCAGGGTATTTACTATTTTGAAAGTAGAAGCCACCGTAAATGGTTGATTGGCTCGCTCTTTATTGTAGCGATACACACGGTCATTATTGAGTGATGAAATAACCATCGTTCCGGTGAGCGAGTGCGTAGCAAAGATATTTGCGAGAACGCGATCTTCGGCTTTAATGGTGGGTGAAAATTGAAGAATAAACAGCGTGATAAGTGTTGCGTTGATAGAAAATGTCATAAGAATGTTAGTGATTAGCTCTTTTTGAGTAGACGACTTCTCTGATGTAGAAAAGACGCTAATTATTTTATGTTAACAAATAATTATGATGAAAAGCTGACCGGAATATCACATATCTCTCTAAGTCTGATTGAGGATATTAGCTAGAGTTTCTGGCAATAGGCAGCTTACTCCTTCATTTTAGCAGTAGTATGTGATTGAGTTTTTTTCGACCACATCAACATTTTTCAAAAAACCATCTATGGCATATGACATTAATAGTGAAGTTTGGTGCACAGAAGCTTACGCCTCTATGCTAAGATTAATTAATTTTTAATCAATATCTTATTGTGGTTTCCGCGAAATCCCGCTACCTATAATATTGCTCACAATGGCCGTTCTTCATCCGCCATAACAAATTGGTTTTTCCCTGCTAACTTTGCCTTATACATCGCGATATCGGCGAGCTTCATCATTTGCTTGGCATCAAGACGATCACCTTGGCTAGTAACAATACCAATACTGGCTGATATGACAATGGTGGCGTCACGGATAAGCAAATCCTGCCGGATTAAGGTAAGAATAGTCTCAGTCAGGTGTATTGCATCCGCTTTACTTTGTAACTGTGTAAGCGTGACGATAAACTCATCTCCGCCCAAACGAAAAACGGTATCTTCCCCCCCTCTCACAGAAGAGACTAATCGCTCAGCGATTTCATATAACAATTGATCGCCAACATCATGCCCGTAGGTATCATTGACTTCTTTAAATCCATCAATATCAATGAATAATACGGCTGTATATGTGCCATGGCGTGATGAAGCCAGAAGAGCCTGCTCAAGCCGATCCATACCTAACAACCGGTTAGGTAAATTAGTGACCGAATCATAATGAGCCAATTGTTTTAATTCATCCCGATTTTGTTCAAGCTCTGTAGCGGCTAACATAGTGTGCCGGATACATTTGTTCATAAAAACACAAAATACAATCAGGATAATAATCACACAAAGAACAATGACACTTGTTATTGGCAATACTTCGCTTATGTAATGCTGACCGGGCTGATCCGGCAGCCATGAAGCCATAGCAATAACCTCACCACTACTATCTTTAATATCTTTAGCGATATAGTTCTTTTTTAAAGGAGTATTGGCGGGTTGAATTGTGAGACTGTGTAAATGAAACTGTTTTTCCCACTTGGTTAGAAGCGCCTTATCTAATTTGCGAGTCATCATCAAAACACCATAAAGCTCACCAATATTAAGCGTGTCAGTTTGTTTATCTGGCACGATCACTGATGCGGCGATAACATGAATTTGACCATTAATACTTATATAAGACGTGACAGGCTCTGGTGATTCGTAATTGGTTTGTACCGCACGCTCAAACATCTGTTTAAAAGTGGGGGTGTCATCAATCGAACTAGAGATATTCTCTCTTAACCCATTGACAATACTTTCTTTAAGAGTGCCATCACGTTCATAGACAATCACCTGACTAACATTGAAGGTATTGAATAAGTAATCACCATAAAAGTTATCTTCATAATACGATTCTTCATCAACCCCAGAAATGGCTTCAGCTGCATCATTCCAGAAGCTATAGTCATAAACTACTTTTCCTAAACTTTCACGCTCATTAAAAAAAACACTGTTGGAAAGATTCCGGGATGATGAAATCGCATTGTCATTCAAGTGATGGAATGACTGCACCATCAAATAAGAAAAGTAACTACCCAGAAAAAACAGCAGAATGAATAAGCTATACATACTGGCTCTCATGTATCTCAAAATAGTATTGATTTGATGATTACTCATGAGAACCTCGTTAATGTCTTATTTATTCACTATATCAATTACATACATTTTTTGTTCACAACTGGATGTTAAGCGGCATGACAAAAAATTGCTATGTTAAAAAGTGAAAGAGACAATAAGAGCTATACCAACCGACATGCCCATCGTTCGGTAAACTATCGTTTTATATAGATAAAAAGAACCCGCTAGATTGCGGGTTCCTATTGGATATTTAGTGAATAACACCACATGCCAATCTAGCGCCACCGCCACCTAAAGGTTTGGGATTATCAGAGTAATTATCACCGTTCACATGAATCATCAATGCTCGATTATGTAACTCTTTTAATTGAAGTTTTGGTGATAATACCGGTAAGGTGGCATCACCATTCTCATCGACATATAACGCTGGTAGATCACCTTTATGCCCTTTAAAACTCCATGGTTCAGCATGTTGGCCTGTAT
>DRHY01000005.1 GCA_011052985.1 Methylophaga thalassica | reverse complement strand
GCAAAATAAATACGATCAGTATCAACGAGCTGTGATAGCTCTTCATGGTGTCTATTGGCGACAACAGCGGCTAAGGTATTTCCTCGCATCATGTCTTCATCAGCACCTGAACCACCAGCAACAAAAATACGTTCTAGTGGAATTTGCCAATGATCAGCTACATATCTGAGGGCCATACCTTTTGATGCTCGAATAGGTAAAATATCAAGGTACTGACCAAAAGCAAGCTGCACGTGAACAGATTGTTCCTGTTGGTGCAGTAAGCGTTTGATATCTTCAATATCAGCTTGTTCAGGATCGATGTAGTAACTCAGCTTGAAGCGACTTTGCTCCGATTTTGGCTGCTTTTCTAAGCCAGGATAGTCATCCAATAATTGTCGTATTTTGTGTGGTGCCCAATGATTATCAATGTGTGATGCCCATGCAGTATCAGGTGTGAGCTTGGGGGCATAACATATCTCAGTACCAGAACTTGTTATCAAAATATCTGGCTCAGGAATACGATGTTTTTTCATCATCCGTAGAGCAACATCTAATCGACGCCCTGTAACAATGGCAAACTTAGTCGTCTTACGATGCTTACGGATTAACCTTATCATCTCATGTAAGGATACGTCATCACCAATTAAATTTAGGTCTAAGTCAGTAAAAACCGCTTGTTCGGCATATACCGTATTGTTTCGCTCCATCGGGATTCGTTCGAGTGATTCTGAACGTTCAGCAATGGGAGTGATAATTTCCATATAACGTTTAGCATGAGCATGCCATGAATAGTGTTTTCTGACACCATCGAGCCCATGCTGAGAAGATTTTCGCCACAAAGCATTATCAGTCAGCAGCATCATTAAGGCTTGAGTTAATGTGTCTGCTTCGAGGGGATCAATTAGAAAGCCATTTTTGCAATTACCGATGATATCAACGGGACCACCATCTTCCGTGGCTACAATCGGTAGCCCCGAGGCTGCCGCTTCAATTAACGTTAGACCAAAGGGTTCTGTTAAGGCTGGGTTTACAAACACACCACCAGTGGCGGCAGATATGCGATAGATAAAGGGCACTTGATCACGCTTATGATGCTTGGGCATCGCGACCTTGCCATAAAGGTCATAACGATCAATAGCGACAAATAGTTCATGAAAGACTTCTTGGGCGCCTGCTTCGAGATCATCAACATCATCACGATTACCAGCGATAATGACGAGATTGGCCAATTCCTGCAGTAACTCAGATTCACCATATGCTTCAATCAAAAGACCGATATTTTTGCGCTTGTCCGGGCGCGATAAAGCCAAGATAATTGGCTTGTGAGGGTCACGTAATTGATGTGTAAGCCGCTTAAATAAGGTGCTTTCAAGTTCATCACCTGCAGGAGGCTTAAATTGTTGGATATTCGTACCGGGGGGAACAACTCGCATTTGATCGGGTTGGTAATGATCATATATTTCGTATTGTTCTTCAATTTCTTGGTGTGTACTGGTAATAACACGCTCAGCTGTAGCAAGCGTTATTTCTTCTGCCTCAATACGCCGAGTCATATTGTAGATTGATTCTATTTTCTCAGCACTAAGTCCACTGGCTAGTAACCTTCTTCGCTTAACTCTACCCAGCGAATGTCCTGTGTGAATTAAAGGTATACCAAGCAGGTTTGATACATGCGCCCCAACCAATCCTGCATCGGCATAATGACTATGAATTACATCCGGCAGTTGATCGTGATTACGGAGGAAATCGACTAAATTATCTGCAAAGGTGTCAAGATGTTCCCATAGCCCTTCTTTATAGATGTATTCGTCAGGTCCTGCTTCAATACGCACGATACGAAATTTATCATTGATCTTTTCAATAGGCTTACCATAATCTGAGTCGACATTATCATCAATCACTTGGCGAGTTATCAGATCGACTTGGGAGACCTCAGGGAGTTCAGATAAGGCTTGAGCAAGTTCAAGAACGTAAAGTGTTTGACCACCAGTATCAGAATCACGTCCCAACTCTAGGTTTTCTCCTCGAATAAGACCATGAACACTAATTAGTGCAATGTAGATTTGATCTTTTTTTTCGCTCATAAACTACTCGCTACTCCGTTTAGACTTAGTGGTTATTTTTGTTCATTACTCTACAGTACCATTACGTTCAATAATAGCTGAATTAGGAACGGTGACATCCGAAGTTAATATGGCCTGCGCGACTTATCTCATCACCATATAAACTACATTATCGAGAGTGAAAAATCCTCTTCAGCTTGGCGCTCAAACGATGAAAAAATCTATGTTTATTACCTGCTTTTTCACTGGTTAGGAAGTTCACCTGTATGGATTGACGTTTACCTTCAAAACTAGGATAACCATGCCAGCAATTATCAGTCACTTTGAACGCGACTAAACTTCCTGGCCCAGGAATAATCTCATCGACATAATCATTCATATCAGAACCATTGTTTAATATGCGTAGACGCCCGGTTTCTGCTGTCCATGCATGATTAAGATAGATCAATATTGTGACAACTTTTGTTTTTGAATCGGTGTGAATTCTGCCGTCTTTCTGCCGAGAATGCCCCCTCAAGGTCATCATCATTGGTAGGTCCATCACTTCAACATCGAATTTCTCACAAATAATTCGACGAAACTCAGGGCTATCAATGGATTCAATTAATGTCTTAAACGGCGTTTCTAATGCGATGTCATCAACATTGTAGCTACCACCATCTTTTATGGTTGGGAATGTATCAATCACTTCATTAATGACTGAAGGCTCAATCGCTGATGGCACAGTGAAATAAGGAAACGGGCTTCTTGATAGCGTACTAATTTCTAAGGCATCCAAGCGTAATAAATTTTGCATAAGACTGTCATCAAACGGTAATAAAATACTAGCTTATCACTGTCTGGCAACTATCGTCTCGGTTGATGACGGTATTTTTATCAGTCTTATAGCGACTTTGGTATACAGGACTAACTCTTATCAACATTGCTTAGTTTGACAATATTTAACATGATCATTAGTAATTTTTACATTACTAAGGTTTATAATGAGTTCGATTCTCATTTATAAGGTTGACTCGGCATTCTAATGTAGCCATGTCATACACAAACTGGAGCAGCTCAATAACGTGTTTACTCATATCTCAGAAAAAGCAAAGATGTTTTTAGTCAGTTTTATTCTCCTATTTTCTCTTACTACAACAGTAACGGCCAATGAAGCCAACAGCACCACTCGTCAGTTGTTACAAATTGCTGAGTATGTCAACGTCGATTACAGTTCTGCTGTTAAAGACGGACTGGTCATCAGTGAAGCTGAATACAGTGAAATGCTCGAGTTTTCAGCCCTTGCAGTTGAAAAAAGTCATCAGCTAGATGGCGGTGAAGCCGTATTACGGGCTGCCGTAGCCTTAGAAAAAGCCATCAAAAACAAAGCTAACCCAGACCAAATTGAACCTATTACCGTCACGATGAGAAATGAATTAATGGCATTGTCGCCAGCCGTGTCACTTCCTAATGAATTATTAACCACTAAACAGGTACAGAGTCTCTACCAACAAAATTGTGCTGCTTGTCATGGTGCCAAAGGTCAAGGTGATGGTGAGTTAGCCGCGACACTAGAACCTACACCAACGGACTTCAGTGATAAATCACGTGCGATGAACCGCTCAATTGTTGGCCTATATGATGCGATAACCAATGGTATCGAAGGCACAGCAATGGTTGCACTTTCACACCTTACTGAACAAGAGCGTTGGTCTTTAGCATTTTATGCCGGCAGTATTGCCTTTCAAACTACAACTAATTCACCTGCCACTGTTCCTGTTGGAATGACCACTCAAGATTTCATTAGTAATAGCCCTAATGTATTACTACAAAAATTTCCAACGACGGATGAAACAAACCTGTCAAAACTTCGAGCAAATCCTGATGTGCTATTTTCTGCTGATGATCCACTCACCATGGCTAAACAACAGCTATCGGCTTCCTATGACAGTTATATCGCTAAGGAATATAAAAAAGCACAATCGGAAGCCGTTAGTGCTTATCTGGATGGCTTTGAGTTAGCTGAGAATGCACTAGATGCTTATAACCCTGAGCTACGCTTAAGCATCGAAAAGTCAATGATGGCCTTTAGACAGTTAGCAGGCCAGGTAGACAAAGAAGCAGAGTTAAAAGCGATGCTTGAGCAAAGCAAAACTCAGCTGAGCCAAGCTCAAGATATTCTGTCGACAGATACTCTATCTAATTCAACCTTATTTTCTGCCAGCCTCATTATCCTGTTACGTGAGGGTATTGAAGCCATCTTGGTAGTATTAGCTTTAGCCACTGTTCTGGTAAAAACTGAACGCCGTGATGCACTAAAATATCTTCATTTCGGCTGGACATCTGCGCTTGTGCTTGGTGTGGCTACCTGGTGGGCTGCACAAAACCTAGTAACCATTAGTGGGGCCAGTCGTGAAATTATGGAAGGCATGGGAGCACTTCTCGCGGCTGTTATCTTATTCTATGTCGGTTTTTGGATGCACAGTAAAACCAACGCATCAGCTTGGCAGGCATACATTAAAGAAAATATTCATCGCCATCTAAGTACAGGTACATTGTGGGGAATTGCAGGTTTGTCCTTCATTGCTGTCTACCGTGAAGTATTTGAGACAGTCTTGTTTTATCAGGCACTGATTTCTCAGTCAGCGCCGACACAACTCTCCTCCATTTCATCAGGATTCATTGTGGCAGCTATAGCCCTAGCTATTATTGCTTGGGTGATGGTGAAATTCTCACTTCGACTACCAATAAGAACCTTCTTCAGCTTTACGACGTATTTAATGCTTATTTTGTCATTCATTTTAATGGGCAAAGCCATTGCTGCGTTGCAAGAAGCTGATATCGTCAATATTTCAGCCTTACCCGTTGATTTGCAATTTACTTGGTTAGGCATTCATCCAACGTGGGAAGGTGTGATTGCACAGCTCCTCATTCTGATAGTCTCAGTGATAATACTGATGGGCATCTGGCCATCAAGGCGTAAACTGAATGCCTAAAAAAAGCCCGCACTAGCGGGCTTTTTTTTCATTTGTAATTATTGCTTTAGCTATACATCACTATAGTTTTGTATTCACATGGCTGTTATAGCGGTAACGGTAATCATCAGGCTGATTTAATAAATAAATGTTCACTAATCTTTTTATTTATTTTTTATTTTTGATTTTTCAGTTTTACATCATTGATATAATCCCATTAATTTTTCATTTATTAATAGACAGATCAGACGCTTATAAATAAGCAGAGAAGATCGCATTATTAAAGTTGCTCACTACCTTATTTTCTTATTTGAGTGATTAGTCACACTGACATTTTCCTGTAATAAACCTCACATAGACTGTGCACAGATGGCAGATCATCTAGTGGTATGTATGTGTAGATACAGCCACAAAAAATAAGTTTTCACTCATATTTTTCAAAGCCAAACTCGTCGTGAGGCGGGGACGGAAAGCTACAGATCTTACCTAGTAAGATGGCTGGGTTGCATTGCTTCATTTACTTTAATAAAAGGTTAATAGTTATGAAAAAAGTAATGCTATTTGTTGCAGCGTTTTTATTCTCAGTCGGTGCTAACGCAGCAACATTATCGTTAAAAACATTCCAATCTAGTAATGCGACTCAAAAAGTTGATATTGCTTCAGGAAGTGTTGTCCTTGGTAGTGGTTTGGCAACACCACCAAAAGAAGGTATATGGAAATCACAGTTTGATCTTAAGTCAGATAAAACGACACCAGTAAAAGTCACATGGACATTTAATCCTGACTCATCTTTGGCTAGTGGTTGGGTAAAATTCAAAAGCGCACCAGATGATTTTAAAACATTCTTTATCTCTAAAGTCGCCAGCTTCAGCTTCATCACCACGCTATACGAAAACCAATTAAGTCTTTTGAACTTCGAAAGTGCTACTGGTAAAGCACTTAATTACACAGTGTCAGTGTCAGCTGTACCAGTGCCAGCTGCTTTATTCTTATTTGCACCTGTACTGTTAGGCTTTTTAGGCTTACGTAAAAAACACGCATTAACTGCTTAAATTTTAGATAAAAATTAGTATAAAAAAGCCCGCAAAAGCGGGCTTTTTTTTAAGAACGTTTAACTCAATGCTACTTGCACAAGATTATCACTGAATGTCGGGGCGTGGCCCATATCAACAAATTCAGCTGAACTAATACAGTTAACTGTTCCTTTGTTTAATTGCCGCCAGTAACCTAATGTCGCTACAACAATCCCCGGACTGACATCGTCTGTTATCTGCGCTACGGCTTCAAATGTACCACGATCATTGAAGACAGAGACACGGTCACCTTGCTGAATTTGCCTAAAATCAGCATCAACAGGACTTATCATCACAAACTGCTCTCCTTGGGCCTCTATTTTATTTTTAATATTGGCATAACAGGAATTCAAAAAGCCATGACTTTTAGGCGAGATGATACTGAGTGGATAACTGGCCGCCAGCAAAGGATTGGTTTCTGCTGTCTCACGAGAAGCAACATAATCAGGCAAGCTATCTAATGCCTCACCCGGCTGGAATCCTTCGTACATTTGTCTGAATGGCCCTGCGACAAAGTTAGTAGCACCTTCAACTTGTAACTCACATTTACCACTTGGGGTTGGGAAGTTACCTGCTTTGTGTCGCGCTCTATCATCTCTCGTACCTACTGTAAGTCGAGCAAAGCCATGCTGGCGAAGATAGGCAAGATCAATCCCTTCACATGCTGGCGAATTCCAATCGACATAATTTTCTAGGCACTCACTATCAGACCACTTAAAGTTTTCTTCTTCATAGCCCATTCTGGCGGCTAAGCGTCTAAAAATTTCATTGTTGGGGATGGCTTCGCCTGGAGAATCAATGCATTTCTCATTGTATGTCAGGTATAGATGCCCCCAAGACAAGACCATATCTTCTAGCTCAGCACCCATCGATGCAGGCAAAACGATATCAGCATAAAGTGCCGTATCTGATAAGAAGTGTTCTGCTGAAACGACAAATAAATCGTCACGCTGAAGGCCCTTAACAATCTTATCCGTTTCAGCGGCCTGAGTGACAGGATTTGCGTTCCAGCACATCATTGATTTAATGGGTGTTTCAAGCCCTAACTCCCCTGTCAACGCTCTGCCGAGTTGGATGGCATTAACCACTGGTGTTCCCTCGGGAATCAGATCAGGTCTTGAAATTACATCAAATTTATACGGATGCTCCCATACCGGAAACTGTAGTGCCCCGCCTCCGACATGACGCCACGCACCCGTTAATGCAGGCAAACACGTGATTGCACGTATGGCCTGTCCGCCACCATAGTTTCGCTCAAGTGCCACGCCCAAACGAATCGCTGCAGGTTGCGTCTTAGCAAACTCACGCGCTAACTGACGAATATCATCGGCTGCAACACCAGTGATTGCTGCAGCCCACTCAGGTGTTCTGG
>DRHY01000004.1 GCA_011052985.1 Methylophaga thalassica | reverse complement strand
GCGGCTTTTACCTTCGCAAAACTATCCGCTTTAAAGCCTTCGGCGTTACTGAGTGATAGCGGCCCCAATTCTAAGGCTATCCATGGGAAAACAGAGAGTTTGATATCCCCCTGTAATGTGAGGTTACGGCCAGTTGCTTTTTCAACTTGTGTCGATATCTCATCTTTGTAGTCATTTGGGTCAATGAAAAAGGGTAATGAAATTAAACCAACGACGATAAGAACGATAATAATGACGGCGATTTTGATAAAAGTACGCATGTAGGAATCCGTGTTTAAGATGAATATCTAATAACTGTGTGGTCATGATATGCGATCACACACAATTTATGAAACGAGTTTACGAGTGTAATTAAAAATTTCATGATTAAAACTATTTTTCACCAAGCCATTAGATACTACTTTTAGAGGCTTTTCTAAACCCTGTATGGTGAGAATTCGACCGGGTGAAAATACACCTCTTTCAGTAATAATAAGCGGTGATGCATTTGGTGAATCAATCGTAAGATGAAGTGCTTGATAGGGTTCACCCTCATCTTCGGGAATGCATGTAATAGCTTTTGCTTGACCTTGAATGAGCTCTAAACCAATTTCAATATCAGCATTTACATCGATATGTAACCACTTAACTACAGCAAGTTTCACGGCAAAATCTTGTTCAAATATACCCACTAAGTCATCAATGTTAAGGTTATAGCATGACTGCGAAGGCCGTTTCGCCATGAGCCCACCCGTGCTCTGATTAGCCAGCTGCCAAGATAGTGATACTGAATCAGTGTGTTCCATATGAGCATGAATTGCGGCTAGTCCTAGGCTGATAGAGGCGTTCCGATGTTCATTACTGGTAATTCGATGGAAGAGTCGCTCATGCGTGGTATCAAGTTGGGGAATGATTCGCTTCAATAGATTCAATTCCGACATGAAGGGCGTTTGATGAATATGTCTACGATCATCAAATAAATCTTTAATCGCTTTTAGTGCGGCTTGAACATTAACTAATCGAGTTGTTGGTAATGAGCGTGTAAGTAATGATGTCTTAGCCGTCATTTTTGGGCTGCTATCACTCTCTGCATCAATGCAGAAATTACCCAGTAATAAAAAGCTACTGTTAGTATGAATTTGTCGATCACCAACCGGGCTAATGGTTATTTTATCGGTAAATTGCGCCATGAGTTTATACAGTCTAATGACATCATATCTTGGTTGACTGTAGGGGTCGGTGAGGGCAGTTAAAATTATTTGAGAATAAATGTGTAAATAAGGTTGGCTAGTATGAAAAGGCTTTACTAATGGCGCAGAGTTAAGTGTATCAGCGTGTTCTTGGTAAAGATAAAAGCGATGTAATGTGAACCACAATCCCGTATGAGCTGTTCGATAATACTGATAACAGTGTAAAAGTTGTAAACCTAACAGTTCAGCCATTCTATTCATGCATAGCAACATCATTTCACTATTAGCGGTTGTCTTAGCCTGTAAATACTGAGTCTGAATTATTTGTTCATACCCTTTAGCTAAGCATCCGATCAACACATTCAATTTATCGATGCTACGAAGGCTTTCCGTATTCATATAGAGATCACGTTTAACTGCAGCGATATCCCTATTGAAAATAATCGCATTGATGTCCGTACGGTATATTTCTAACAAAACCAGCATTTGTTGTGGTTTCATTCTATGCTGAAGAAGCGCCTGACAATTTTTTAGAAGAGGCGTAACTCGTTGTTGAGAGTCAGTGGGTAATTGGCCTAGCCATGATTGCAGCAATGTTGGCTCTTTAATTGTTTCTGAGGCTGAGCTCGGATAGCTTGTGTCAGAAAAAAATAGTTTGGGCAGTGCTGAGTTTGGATTAGCATGTGAGAACAGCTTTTTAAGCCAATTTACCCTTGGCTTAGCGCTATTTTGTGGTGTCTGCTTATGTGTAATGGGTGACTGTTTTTTTTCTTCTAATTTGCTGTCGATTAAATTTAAAGCATCGGCAAGGTGTTTTTTATGTAGCGGTTTTTTGATGACTACATCAGCAGACTCGACATCTTGTGCTGATGGGTTTAAAAGTCCCACCATGCTTTGTGTGCCTATTTGCCAAGCTTTCCGCCCTGTACTTGAATCCAAGTTATAAAGGATTAAGTCGGCATTTTTCTTCTTACTGATTTGCCATTCATTTGTTAACAACGCTGAGGACAATCGAAGAATTGAGAGTAGTGATTTGGTATCACTATCAGACATTCCTATGAGTGTCAGCGTGCGTTTGGCCATGATTTAACTTTCCTCTGGCTCATCAGTTATGGAGCGTATTCGGACAGTTTTAATTGCATTGTCAGCTGTCTGTATAACTTCGATGATGTAGTTATCCATTCTAATACTTACACCAGGATCTGGAATACTTTCTAGATATTCTAATACAAGCCCATTGATAGTTTTGGGCCCATCGGTAGGGAGTTGCCAATGATTACTTCGATTTATTTCACGGATGTTCGCTGAGCCATTAATCAAGTAGCTTCCATCGGTTTGAGGATGAATTTCTTTATCTTCATCGATGGAATCAGCAGTAAACTCGCCGACGATTTCCCTAAAAATGTCTTCAAGCGTAATAAGGCCTAGCAGGTCGCCATATTCGTCTACAACCAACCCTGTGCGGCGGCGATTGCGTTGGAAGTTAATTAATTGCGTATTTAAAGGCGTGTCTTCTGGAACGAAGTAGGCCGCTTTGATAATGCTATTTAGGGTGTCAGAATTAAAGTTATCCTGTGATATTAAATGTAGTGCTTTCCTCAGATGCAAAATCCCGACGATATTATCCATGCTGTCTTCATACACTGGTAATCGAGTATGGCCACAATGAGACAGCTGTTTTACGATTTCAGGAAAGGGGGCATTGATATCCAAGCCTTCTATATCATTTCTCGGCACCATCACGTCATTAACAGTTACTTGCTCTAAATCCAAGATACTCATCAGCATATCTTTGTGACTGGAAGGTATCATGCTCCCTGCTTCCATCAGAGCCACTTTCAATTCTTCAGTGTTGATTGCTGTTGTGGTTGCTTGTTCGGGTGAGACACCGAATAATCTCACCATATTATTGGTGATGACATTGGTAAACCAAACCAGCGGATAGAGTATGAACAGCAGGGGTTTGAGAACATAACTGGCAGGAAATGCTACCTTCTCAGGATGTAATGCGGCCAG
>DRHY01000003.1 GCA_011052985.1 Methylophaga thalassica | reverse complement strand
ATCTGAGTAGTTGTGTGAGGGATAACCGGTCAGATTTTAAATTTCGAACATCAGTGTTTTTCTTGGCCACAAAAATCACTATTAATTTTGATTATACGGGGATTTTTAAAATTATCCATCTGATAAGTGTAATTATCAGGTGGATATGAAGCGGGTTTTCATTTGATATTAAAATACATAAATTTAGAATGGAGAGGAGGGGAGTGATAAAAAATTAATTAATGACAAAATAGTGTGATTTTGTATGCTGTTACTTTTAGTGGGCATGAGCTCAGCTTTTTCTCTATTTATTAGCCAAACTCCACTTTCTTCTACACGTAGATTGTAATCATTCCGAAGAGGGCCAGATGATACATTCATTCTCTCAATAATCGCTATCTTTCTTAGCTTCTCTTAGTTTAAGTTGACTGTTTGGAAATTGCATATTCATATAATTGCTCCTTAATTACGTAAATTTTTAATTAACTTATATGTTCTTTTTAATAACACGTGCCTTATACTTCAAAGGTAGTACATCTTGCACCTCTTCTAAGTATTTCCAGTCTGGTACAGGTGACTCCTTACCAGGTTCTGGTGTAAATCTAGATGTTTCAACTTTCTTATAATGATGAATATATCTTGAACAATTAATAAACATTTCAGTAATCTGGATTCTCACAACAAGTTGAGCACCTTCAAACTCTTCAATTAATTTATCGTCATTACTAACAGTGGCTACACCATGAACTCTGAGCCTATGAGGGCTTTCGAAATCAATAAATAACAATCCAACTTCATTATTGAGATCAATATTCCCAACCGTTAGAAACATGCCATTACCATCATAATCGGGAAAGGCAATAGTTCTATCATCTAGAACTCGGACAAAGCCAACTGGCCCACCTTTGTAAGAACAGGTAGGCCTGCCCTGATCGTCTGCGGTTGCTATGAAGAACATATCTCTGCTCTCAATGAATTTCTTTTCCTCTGCTGTCACTTCATCGTGATAGATCAAATCAACTTGTCGGTCTGCCAGACCTTTAGTTCCGAACACTTTTTGCCAACCTTGAGAACCTGAGTGATAAACATTAGCTGAGTTATTCATATTGAGCCGTTTCCAATTTAATTAACGATTTATGGCTTCGTTAAATCACTGTCGAGCAAGCTTTGTGATTTTGTCCGTATTACCATCCCCAGGATTTTCTACCATTGAACTTGCCAACCATGACGATTTCAGCATGAGTACCAGTTAAAAAAATCATCAGCAATATTCAACTTGCCCTATCAGATGTTGGCTGAGAGGTATTAACTATAGTTGTGGGGACGTTGTGTTGATCTCCCGCAATCTGAAAGAGTTCTTCGATTCTTTTCTCTTCATCTTTGGAGTGAGGAATCAAATATGCTAGAGCAACATATACTGTAAAGTTAACGGTTAAAGCTAAAGCGCCGGATGTTAGTCCGTATGCCCAGGGCAATGATTCAGGGAAATTAAATTCAAGGATGACAGCGGTTGCAAACCCAATCACCATACCAGCGATTGCACCTTGTTTATTTCCACGTTTCCAAAATAATCCCATGAATTGGGGAACCGCGATTTGTATAATGCCTTGGTATGCCATGACAGCCAGAGCAAATAAAGCTGGAAGTGTAAGTGTCGCCAACCATGCTGAAACAGCGGTCAAGATTACCATTCCTATTTTGGCGATTATGATAAGCTGTCGCTGAGTTAAGCTCCAATAATTACCAATCAAGTCATTCGCTATTTGAGCGCCATATGCCTGAATATTGCCATCGGTATGTCCCATTGTTGCAGCAAGGACAATTACACCAGCTATTCCAAGTAACAGGGCACCACCAGCCTGTTCTGTAGCAATAAACCATACATCTTCAGCATGCTCTCCGACTGATGGTAGTTGAGAAGCTAGCATTCCGAATATCAATAGTGAGATACCAAACAGTAATGACAATGGAACAGCTATAGCAGCAGACTTCTTGAGAGACTGCACACCATCTGCAGTAAATAGACGTACAAAAATATACGGCCAGCACCAGCCACCAATTGCACCTGTTAGTACGAGGCTAAATAACCATAAAGGTCCTTGTTCTGAATCAATACTAGGGATAGAAAATTTATCTGTTCCTAGGCTATTCAGAGAAATATCTTTAGTGCCTATCATCCAGGCAATTAATCCGACCATGATAGCGCTACCGATGATATAGGCAACGATACCTTGGAACATATCTGAAACTACCACACCTCGCATTCCCAGACGAACTGTCCAGAATTGCCTTACGGCTATCACTACAACGCCGAGTATCACTGCTAAAGAGTACGATAAACTTCCAAATGAAAGATAGACGAACATAACGCCTAAAGCTTGCATACCTAGAATCAACCATGGAATTCCTGATAGTATCCCGATGACAGCTGTTACTGTTCTTATATGCTGTGAGTTATATCTCAAGGCAAATAAGTCTGGTTGAGTCCTGAGATCAAAGGCCTTACCCCAGATCCAGACAGGCCTTGCCATAATGTACATCAGTACAACTGTAAGTAAGCTGTATGTAAGTACATAAAATGAAATAACCCCACTTGCAGCGGCCATACCTGCGAACGCAGTGAACATTGAACCCGGATACCAGGTATTCAAAAATGACATAGCCTGATATTTGGCACCAAACGACCGCCCGGCTACGGCATATTCTGTAAAAGAATCGTCTGTTTGTTTAATCCTATGCAGGATATAAATTATCAGGGCAAAGAATAAAGCTATTGAACCGAATGTGATAATCATTATTCAAATGCTCCATTTCTTTCTTCGACTAGGTACGCAACAACTAAGCTAAGCGCAATGAATGTAGCGATGAATATGAAATATGCGAGACTAGCAGGAATACCAAATACCGAAATCATTCGATAGTCGTTCACCATCCAATATAAAGGGGGGCTAAGCGCTAAGACTGCGTCTAAAAAGAACCACGTCAATATATGACTTGGAATTTTCTTATTATTTCTCTCTATCTTTTGCATGACTATCCTCGTTGATAGTTTCTTAATTTATTCTGATGTTCTTCTCAGATTATGTTTATTAGTGCAGAAAAATGTTCTGAAGCTTATCGAGACAACTTGGCCAGTCGGCCTCATATGCGTCACAGGCTTCTTTGGTTTTAAGTCTACTTTGTGTGAGTTTTAGATCAGTGCAACCCGGATCTACAGCTGTGAAGTTAATTTCAAGAAGTGTTTCTATGTCTTGAATGATGTCTACTGGACCTGAATATTTCCAGGATTTGGCGATAAATGAATGAGGAGTGAGTTTTTGATATTTGCCGTCAATGAAATGCTGGGTCCCATCTGGAGACTTCATCTCTATATGTAGCAATCCTCCTGGATTGGGATCATTTTCTACATATATAACGATATTCGGATCCGGGGCGAGCCATTGTTTCATTAATTCAGGTTCTGTCCATGCTTTATAGACAGCTTCTGGTGAGGCGGAAATTCTTCTAATAATTTCTAATTCCTCTAATTCTCTCTCAGCCATTATTCTCTCCATGTTGTAATAGTGCTTCTAGAGCATCTAGTCTTTCCGACCAGTATTTTTTATAGAAATCCATCCAATTTTTAGCTTCATCCAATCTATCTGCAGAAAAGGTGCAGAAGTGTTTTCTACCATCCACTTTACGTGTTAGAAGTGATGCTTTTTCAAGTACCTTTACATGTTTTGATGCAGCGGCAAAAGACATATCAAATGGTTCTGCAAGCTCCGAAACCGTACACGTTTTTCTATCCGCTAAAGTAATTAACATTGCCCGCCTTGTAGGGTCTGACAGAGCGTAAAATACTGCATCTAACTTATCAGAATTATATTCAACCATATGGTTTAATATAATGGCATTAAATTTTAATTGCAACACCAATATCAGAAAATTCGATATTAGATTTTTCTATAAGTTATATGCTTACGGTGTGTAATCGATAAGATTGATTATTTCGAAGTACTAGGTGGATATTCGTTTGATTGATATTTTTTATTCTCAGACTTCATACCTTTGTTAACCTTTAGAAATTAGTATATTAGATAGAACAAAGCTATTGGGACTGTAGCAAAGGAAGATACAGTTCTGAAAAGTTCTTGAATGTTACAGAGTTTCTGAAAGTGTTTTTAAACCGTTTTTGCTGACTTTTAGTGCTTCGAGCGTTTCATTAATTTCCATTTCTACCAGAGCAATATGCTTTTCTATTGAATCAATTTGCGTTTTTATTGAAATCGAAGTTGTTTGCTTGGAACTCTCAATAAGTAAGTATTCTGCATCTTTATCTCTAGCCAAGGACACTTCTGTTTCTAATGGAAGATCCCAGAACCATACCTGGCACGATACTACCGATATCTGCTCCTAAGACTGCTGCATTTTTTTCATGAATTGCTGCAATCATCTGATGAATGGTTACGTTTGATGTCTTTGTTTTTGACGCTATTTTCCATAAGCTGTCACCATTTTTTACTGTGTATGTTTGAGAACTAGCAGCCGATGCAAATAGAGTTAAAGCAACAAAGAGAGTTACTCTTAGATTGGCCATTAGTTTTTACTCCACCTGATGACTTCTTCTGGAAGTAGTTGACCAGAAATGACTAACTTCTGAGCGAATTCAGACAAGGTTTTTCGTTTCTGCTGATACATTTCATGGTTTAGTCTTGGAAGTGCAGTAGTACCCTCAGTCAATATACTTCTCACTTGCTGAGTTACCTTAATACTCTCGTATACACAGTATGTGGTTCCATTTACACCATGGACTAAATGCTGACAGATGATACTTTGCAGTGCTTGGGGAAACAGTTGGTCATGTTGATCATCAAGTAATGCAAACATTCTGGTTATAACATCAGCAATATTTTCAGCATGTAAAGTTGCAAATACTCTATGACCTGTTAGACCAGCTTGAACTGCAGCTTCTGCAGTGTCTGGATGTCTAATTTCACCTATGACAATATTCTTAGGAAACTGTCTCATTGCTTCATGAACACCCTCAAAAAACCCACTCACGGTCACACCGACTTCTCTTTGTGTAATAAGAGGGTTTGTATGCATGTATTCTATTGGCTCCTCAATTGTTACTGTTTGTCCTAAGCTTTGTGTTTGACTTAGATAGTCCAATATTGAAGCCATTGTCGTTGATTTACCACCACCAGTCGGCCCGGCAATCAGTACGAGTCCAGTTTCTTTTGCCAAAGGTAATATCTCATCAGGAGAGAATTTTAAGTCATCAACCAGATGAGGTATTTTGCTTGGGTTTCGTCTTAACGCACATCCCCAACCATATGCAGAGTTAAACACCTGGCAACGCCATCTATCCCCATCCCATTCTATTGAAGGGTCATTAACTTCAGTCGGGTTATCTGGTTTATATGAGTCTAGTATCTCCTCATACAAACTTAATAAGGCATCCCATTGTTCACCTTCTTTAATGATTTGATCCTCGTTACCAGTAGTAGCTACGGCAAATTCACTATAAATTTTTAAATCATTTAAATTGGGCTTCATTTATTCTTTGCTCACGTTATTTTCAAAATTAGACTGTCATTCAAAGCTGTATTGCTAATCAAACTTCTGGCATGTTAAAAGCGCAATATTTACTGGGCGGTTCTCGTCAGCTGTAGGAACAACTCTTGAAGCATCAAATTTGAACGCAGGCCTTAAATAATTACCAGAGTCATTATCAGCTCGACCCATAACAGGCCCAACAGTAAATGCACCATAAGCATTGGTGAAATTACCCCGGTTGGAACCATTAACACCGCCTGTGATGTTTCTAATTGCATCTCCTTGGGTACTTCCAAGTGTCCTCCCTGGATCTAAACCTGCATCAATATCAAGCGACCTTAAAAACTTACCTCTGGCATCAATAGTTCCCTGACTTCCATCAGCTAATTTCCACCCATCAGGGCATGACTCTAGATAGAAATGTGCAAGCATTCCTTGAGGACTACCTGATGCTCCACTCCAGACGTTTTGGTTACAGCTTAGTACGAGTCCACCACTGTCACGTGCAATTAGACCATTTTTAGAGCATGGACTTCCTTTTGTAACAACAGAGTTCAGGAGAACAGTTTCAGTGCTAATTTGGTTAACATTTTCGATATTGTTTTCATCTAAATCCAAGTCACCCATCATGGGCCGTGAACCATCTCTAGGAAGTAGGTGCTCTAATGCTGGTATGGATGACGGGAGAGGCACCGAGAAATAGATGGATTTGCCATTAGCCTCACTCGATGAAAGATGGCTAGCAAGAATCTCAGCTTGTGCAGCTGTTTGAGTTACTACTTCAACAAAAAAGCGTTTTCCGGAGCTGTTCGTGCATGAGGTTGAATACGAGGTGTCATAGATCGAT
>DRHY01000002.1 GCA_011052985.1 Methylophaga thalassica | reverse complement strand
GCCCCAGTCGCTAGGAATGCGTAAATCAGTCAATACATCTCGGCGGAAGGAAAATTCACCGGCTAGTGGATAACGATAACTATCCATATAGTCCAGATAGGGTTCATTATCGACCACTGTTTTGAGTGCACGAATCAGAGGAGTGACTAACAAACGGTTCACACGGCCATTAAGTTTTCCACCAGCGAACTGCTTGCCAGACTGATCTACCCAGTAGCTAACCCTATGTTTAATTATGAGTTTTGCAAAGGTTATTATGCTCGCGTCGCCGGTGGAAAACTTAATGGCCGTGTGAACCGTTTGTTAGTCACTCCTCTTATTCGTGCACTCAAAACAGTGGTCGATAATGAACCCTATCTGGACTATATGGATAGTTATCGTTATCCACTAGCCGGTGAATTTTCCTTCCGCCGAGATGTATTGACTGATTTACGCATTCCTAGCGACTGGGGCCTTGAAATTGGCGTACTCTCTGAGATGCACAGAAATTACTCCAATAATCGTTTATGTCAGGTCGATGTAGCTGATGTGTATGATCACAAACATCAAGATCTGTCACCAGATGATCAACAAGCGGGCCTGTCTAAGATGTCAATCGATATCGCTAAATCTTTATTTAGAAAACTCGCGACTAAGGGCACCATTTTTACCCCTGAATCATTCCGAACACTTAAAGCTACTTACTATCGTATCGCCCTAGATTTTGTTGAAACCTATCACAATGATGCGGTGATGAATGGACTTAAATTCGATATTCATCAAGAAGAAGAATCCGTTGAAATGTTTGCCAAAAATATAATGGATGCGGGCCAAATGTTTCTTGAAAACCCAATGGAAGTGCCATTTACCGCTAGTTGGAGTCGGGTCCAAAGTGCTCTTCCTGATATTTTTGAACGTATCTATGAAGCTGTTGAAGCTGATTACGAAGAATATTCTGCTTAAGGAACGCTTTTTATGGCCCCAACTGCTGAACAATTAACACAGCTGAAACAAACTGTTTTTCATCATTTAAAAGCTATATATAAGGAGGAACCAGCAGCAGTCGACCTGAGTAAACTTACGGAAGAGTTAATCTCCATCATGCGTCTGGAGGAGGAATACCATGAGTGTCTGGCTCACAAAAATAACTGGACTCAACAAGACATTATTCTCATCACCTATGGCAATAGCATAAAAAAGGATAACGAGGCACCATTAAAAACGTTGTATCACTTTTTGGATACAACGGTTAAGGGCTATATAAACGGTGTGCATATTCTGCCTTTTTTCCCATTTTGTTCTGATGATGGTTTTGCTGTAATGGATTACTATCAAGTGAACAAAGAACTTGGCGACTGGGAAGATATTCAAACCATTGCCAATGACTATCGCCTGATGAGTGATTTAGTTATCAACCATGGTTCCAGTCAAAGCGAGTGGTTTAAGAACTTTGTTAAAGGCACAGGTTATGGCCATGACTATTTCTATACCACTCAAGCCAATGCACCGGTTAGTCAAGTAGTAAGGCCCCGCACATCATCACTGCTTAGAGAAACAGAAACCGCAGATGGTACAAAGTACGTGTGGTGTACGTTCAGTCATGATCAAGTTGATTTTGATTTTCGTAACCCGAATGTACTGAAAGAATTCGTCAATATTGTGCGATATTATCTAGATAAAGGCGTCAATATATTTCGTCTGGATGCCGTGGCATTCTTATGGAAAAAACTGGGGACGAATTGCCTTAACTTGAGCGAAACGCATGAAGTAGTCAGATTGCTGCGAAGCTTAATTCAACATTCAGACCCATCGGCCATCATCATTACCGAAACGAATATTCCTAACAGGGAAAACTTAAGTTACTTTGGTAATGCAAACGAAGCGCATTGCATCTATAACTTTTCATTACCACCACTTCTCGTCAACACACTGGTCACAGGCGATTGTTTTTATCTGAAACAATGGTTAATGAGCATGCCGCCAGCGCAACACGGGACCGCCTACTTCAACTTCATCGCATCACATGATGGCATTGGGCTGAGGCCCGCAGAGGGTTTATTAAGTGAAGCTGAAATCGCCTCTTTAATCACTACGATGCAACAGTTCGGCGGCAAGGTCTCATGGCGAGAGGGCGATAACGGTGTCAAAAAACCCTACGAGATAAATATATCGTTGTACGATGCGCTTCAAGGCACGACATCAGGTAAAGATGAGTGGAATTTTGATCGCTTTATTTGTGCGCATGCCATCATGCTTGCTTTAGAGGGTATCCCTGGTATTTATATTCACAGCTTGCTTGCAACGAGCAATGATGTGGAAAAAGTTGAGCGTACACAACAAAACCGCTCCATCAATCGCCATGAATGGAATGCCGACAATCTTTTCACTGAACTTAGCAATCCGGACTCACAACATGCTAAAGTCTCAGAGCTACTAAAAAAACTAATACATTTGAGAAAGCAACAACACGCTTTTCACCCCAATGCAACACAATTCACCCTGCATTTAGGCGAGAAGTTATTTGGCTTCTGGCGTCAAAGCATGGATAGAAGACAAAGTATATTTTGTATTTACAATATCAGTGATAGTGAACAAGTGCTGCGCATTGCCGATTTAAATTTAGTGGTAACTGACCGTTGGTGGGACTTAATTAGTGGCATCATTTTAGATGGCACAACTGACACAATTACCGTTAGCCCCTATCAAGTGTTGTGGATTACAAATGGTTAATTTTATGTGGCAAGTCATAAACTATTAATAAACGACTGCTACTATTTAAAGAAAAAGGACTCATTAGAATGCAAGATGTTAAACCCATCCGAAAATGCTTATTCCCTGTTGCTGGTTATGGCACGCGTTTTCTTCCTGCCACTAAGGCAATGCCTAAAGAAATGCTTCCGGTCGTTAATAAACCGCTCATACAGTATGGTGTAG
Organism: Methylophaga thalassica; assembly: GCA_011052985.1. Classification (GTDB taxonomy): domain Bacteria; phylum Pseudomonadota; class Gammaproteobacteria; order Nitrosococcales; family Methylophagaceae; genus Methylophaga; species Methylophaga aminisulfidivorans_A. Next base: position 1,849 of record DRHY01000002.1, on the reverse strand, counting down.
AAGAAGCGATTGAAGCTGGACTCACTCATGTTGGTTTCATCACTGGTCGTGGTAAACGTGCCATTGCGGACCATTTCGATACCAGTTATGAATTAGAGCACCAAATTCTTGGTACCAGTAAAGAAAAACATTTAGACGATATTCGTAGCGTGATGGATACCTGTGAATTTATCTTTATGCGTCAACGTGAAATGCTAGGCCTCGGCCATGCCATTTTGACAGGCCAGCCTATTATTGGTGACGAACCATTTGCTGTTATTTTAGCCGATGATTTATGTGCCAGTCCTGATGATGCTGAGACCAAGCGTGCATTGGGTCAATTGGTTGAATTATATGAAAAATATAATTGCAGTGTTATCGCCATTGAAGAAGTTCCTGGTGATAATATCAGCAGTTATGGTGTTATTTCAGGTCATGAAATTGAAGATGGTGTCTATGAAGTTGATGACATGGTTGAAAAACCAAAACCTGAAGATGCACCTAGTCAATTAGGCATCATTGGTCGTTATGTATTAACACCTGATATTTTTGAATACATTGAAAACACGGCACCTGGTGCAAATGGCGAAATCCAAATCACGGATGCCATTCGTACACTTGCTAAAGAAAAACGTGTACTGGCGCTTAAATTCAAAGGGCATCGTTTTGATTGCGGTAGCATCGATGGATTTGTTGAGGCGACAAATTATTACTATCAACGTGACCACGTGAAGAAATAATCCCAGTTCACTGATAAAAAAGCCGGTTCTAAACCGGCTTTTTATTATTCAAATAACTACTATAAAGCGCACCATCCAGATAGATTCATATTCGCATCTTAATGAGCAATATGCAGGTCTATCAGTTTTTACATTCCTGATTAGACCGTAAATCAAATATTACAATTATGGATACGTTCGTAGCTGTCCCACGACAACACCTTGTACTCTTACTCTAGCAGCAGGAAGTGTTACGGGTTCATATTGATCATTTGCAGGCATCAATGTGACCGTACCATCGCTGTTAAACAGCAGTGTTTTCAAGGTCGCATCAAAACCGTCCACCAGTGCAACAACAATATCCCCATGCCGTGCAATTGACTGTGACTGGACAACCACATAATCTCCCGACATTATGGCTTTATCAATCATCGAGTCACCGTTGACTCTTAATACAAAACGTCCTTTCCCTGTGAACATATCACTCAAATCAATCTCCGATTCATCTGCAACAGCTTCAATTAAACGACCTGCAGCAATTTTGCCCATCACAGGTAATCTAATAGCGTCTACTTTTACCTCATCTGATTCTCCAACCAGGCGAAGTCCTCGAGTTCTACCTACGTGTCTCTCTAGAAAGCCTTCATCGACAAGTGCTTGAATATACCGGTGTGTTGTACCCTGAGATTTAATACCCAAACCGTCAGCAATCTCTGATACGAGTGGAGAACGGTCATGCTTTTTTACATAGTTACGAATGAAATCCAAAGTGTTCTGCTCACGTTCGGTCAACATGTCCTCTTCCTTTTAGAGAATATATGGAGAAGAGAAAATATAGAGAATTTTTACGTATAGAGCAAGCATTATTTATCTATAATGATCAAAGACTAATTTGAATGGGTAAATCATTGTAATTGATGACTTAATCATGCTCTAAAGTGGACATTAATCAGGTCTTAAGGGATAATTGCATCCTTTCCAATTCAGCCTATTTCATCTAATGCGCTGATGAACACTTCAGTTTCAATCAATAAAAATCATCAATAGACTGGTACGTGACCGTCATCGCGTCACCTGTTTTCAATGTTACAAAGGGACTCAATGTTTAACCTTCTACTTCAACGTCCACAAAATATTAAAAATGATGTGCT
>DRHY01000001.1 GCA_011052985.1 Methylophaga thalassica | reverse complement strand
CGAATAAGAGGAGTGACTAACAAACGGTTCACACGGCCATTAAGTTTTCCACCGGCGACGCGAGCATAATAACCTTTGCAAAACTCATAATTAAACATAGGGTTAGCTACTGGGTAGATCAGTCTGGCAAGCAGTTCGCTGGTGTAAGTCACAACATCACAATCATGCAAAGCGATTGATTCTGCTTTACCAGAAGCTAGGATATATCCCATGCAATACCATACATTACAGCCTTTGCCTTTCTCCTTTGGGGCCAGACCAAGAGACTGTAATTCCTTATCAATGGCTTGCAATCTAGGGCCATCATTCCAAAGAATACGATGGCGTTGCGGTAAGCCGGAAAAAAATTTCAAGGCATGTCGATACTGACTCTCATCTGCACGATCTAAACCGATCACAATCTCACTTAAATATGGAACAGTTTTGAGTTGCTGAAGAATATTAGGCATTGCCTCACCCTCTAGTTCTGAATAGAGAGAGGGGAGTAATAAACCCATTGGACGTTGTTTGCTAAATTGCACAAGATCACTTTCTAGATCAGCTAAATGTCGATCGGTCAGGTTATGAAGAGTGGTTATGATCCCATTCTGGTAAAAATCAGCCATGATTGCCTCGGGGTAAAGTAAATGAATCGGATTGCATCGTTGCATCGATGATGGTGTTAACGCCTTCAGCCCAACCTTTAGGGCCAAAGTGGTTGGAAATAGTGAGTTGTTCTGTTCGGTTGATTTCAGGTAAGCCGTGGACTGGAGAACGGATAATAAGAGCGTGATCAGCAACTTCCAGCATAGCGATATCATTGTGGCTGTCACCAATGCCCAAGGTTACCATTTGGCATTGTGGATTAGCATTTTGGTAGATATCTGTTAACCAGGATAGTGCTTTACCTTTATCACAATCTCCTGATACATGCAGAAAACGTCCTCCCTCTAATACATGGGCGCCTAGTGAATTTAAGTCTTGAATAAACTGTTGTTTTAATGCGCCATTACCATGCCAAGAGACAGGTTCGCCGTACTCTCTTCTTGCTGCACAGGCGGCAGCATGAACATTGAGTCCCGTCAGAGCGATAATGCCATCAATACCTGCATCGGCAAAGGTTCTAAATTCATCTGCATAATGGGGTCTGACTTGTTCAATTAATGACTGCCAATGCTGTCGAGGTTTAACAAAATCTCTCACCCAATAGTTATCTATTAATACTGTTCCTTCTGGCTGTTTATCAAAATAGCCAGAGGGAATGTAGACCGCTGCTCCATTTTCAACAATGAACGGATGCTGGTTACCTAGATTGACTCTAATTTTTTCAACTTCTGCCCGTGTTTTACTTGTTACTGGAATCACTGGGATATGTGCTTGCTCAAGTTGAGCCAGGGTGGGAACAGCCTCGTCAAAATGGTAGTTGTGATGGTCAAGTAAGCTTCCATCCATATCGGTATAAACTAACCACTGGGTAGGTGATGAGGATGAAAAAATAGTAGGTTTACTCAATGACTGGATGTCACGGTTCTCATTTAATTCAAAGAGATAGTTCACTTTTGAGGGTAAGGTATTCAAGGTATGCTCTGTAATTCGTTGGTAAAATTTGATGAAACGACTAATCGTTTTTTCGTCCATCACTTGGGTGATTTTATCTGTGTTTGAAAGCCTGTTTTTTAATTTGGTTTCTTGTTCTAAGCGCCATCGATAAACACAATCAAAAGAGGGGGCTTTTAGCATGATCCACAGATCAACCATATCAAACAGACCTGGATAATGATGTTCAAGTTGTTCGTTTACATGCTTACGCCAAGTGAGTTCATTATCTTCTATTTCTTCGAGATCATTGATGGCCTTTAGTAAATCATCTAATGGCTGACACTCAGAGCCCAAACACCAACCCTCGATAATAATGATATCGACAGGTTTAGAAACGATTTCCCAGTCAATTTCACTATGTCTATCGTCGAGGGCTTTGTTGAATCGTGGAATTGCCACCGGGAAATGCTGATGCAAAATTTTATTAATGGCATTTCTGGCAAGGGCTATATCATGTGTGCCTGGCACGCCGCGTGTGGCAAATAGTGGATGCACCTCATTAGCCAGTGTTTCACGCTCTTCACGAGTAAAATAAAAGTCGTCTAGAGAGAGGTTTACCACGTTCAGTTGATACTGGTGCTGGAGGATATATTTGGCCAATGCTGCCAGCGTACTTTTTCCTGAGCCTTGTGCACCATTTATACCGAGTACAAGTGTTCTGTTTGCACTTTTATGGTGCAGTTGAATTTCTTCCAACATAGGCATAAACCACTGCCCAGCTAATCCCTTATAGCTGTCAGGTAATTGATGTTCGTGAAGAAAGTCACCGATGTCGATGTCCAGCATTTCCATATCTCTCAACTAGCTTTTTATATATACAAGAGCGAATGCAGGTATCGTACCGCCTACCTGTTTTCTATGACAGCTTAGGTTTATTTAGTGAGTGCAGTCGTTATCAAGACAACTATTCACTTCGATAGTCAGGTGAGATATTTTGTCAAAGTCACTTATCAAAGCACGGTAGTGATCCGTTGATTTTGGGAATGCGGTCACAATCGAAATAATAGCTGCAAAGTGATTCGCACTGACATGCCATATATGGAAATCCACAATTCGAATGTCATCAATTGATTCAAGATGTGATTTTATTTTTTGACAATACGCTTCTTCAATACTGGCATCGAGTAATATCGGACTTGTCTGACGGATCAAGCCGAATGCCCAAATAGAAATGATGATTGCACCTAAAATGCCAACAACGGGGTCTAACCAGTTCCAGCCAAAGAGCATGGCTGCAATAAGTGCAGAAATAGCTAAAACTGATGTCAGGGCATCTGCTAGCACATGTACATAGGCGGCTCTTAGGTTGTGGTCATGATGATGGTGTGCATGACCCTGATCGTGGTGATGATCGTCCTTAAGTAGAAGGGCACTAGCAAAGTTGACGATTAAACCAAGCGTAGCGACAGCTATTGCCGAGCCATATTGGATTTCATCTGGACTAACTAAGCGCTCAATTGATTCAAGTACCATCATAAAAGCCACTACACCAAGTGCGACAGCACTTGCGAATCCGCCGAGGACACTGACTTTACCCGTTCCAAAAGCATAAGCATTGTTATTTTTATGCTGTTCAGCAAAGCGATAGGCAAATATTGCAATAATAAAAGCAATGACATGAGTGGCCATATGCCAGCCATCGGCCAAAAGTGCCATAGAACCATATACAGTTCCTGCGATAATTTCTGCCACCATGGTTATAAAGGTGAGAATCAGCACATAACGTGTTCTTTTTTCACCACGTGAGTTACTTGTGTTGAAATCATGATTTTGTTCTAACTCTTTGATAGTGCGCTGATGCATGAAATATTCCGCTCAATTAGCCCTTATTTATTGAGTATGCTAACAGAAGTATTCTTATATTAGGCAGGCAAAAAAAAGGGGTGAACATTAAGTTCACCCCAAAATCAGCACGTAGACAAGAGAGAAAATCACAAACAAATATGCAGCTGAAATCTTGTTTGTAATTTAGTTTATGCAGAACCCATGCCAGATTTAAAAAGCCAATAGATACAACGTCTTATGTTTTTATTGAACAATAGGTGAGTGGTTTTGCACTGCAAAGGTGCATCTTTCGTAACTTGTCGCACCTCTTCTGCACCCGGACACTTTACAGTGTTTTACCTGTCCATAGTTTTGATAGAAATTTAACAAGAGATAAGCATGTAAGGAAAGATTCTAAATATGATTATAAATGCATATTTGTATCGCTGATTAGCTGTGCTAATGTCTTGTCAACAATAATAAAAAACTAATTAAATATGCGCATACATGCATATTTCAGTAACGGAGAGAGAAGTATGAGTCTTGCCAAAGACTGGACGCAGGCGTCCATCCAGACCATCATCGATGGCCTTAAACACAAACCTGGTGCAATGCTGCCTATCTTGCATGCCATTCAAGATGAAATTGGTTATATTCCAGAAACCGCGGTAGCACAGATTGCCGAGTCATTGCTACAAACCCGCGCGGAAGTACACGGTGTTATTAGCTTCTATCACCATTTCCGCACAACACCGCCCGGTAAACACCTTATCCAAATTTGTCGTGCTGAAGCTTGTCAGGCCATGGGCTGTCGAAGTCTTGAACAACATGCAAAAGAATCTCTTGGCATTGATTACCATCAAACTACAGCCAATAGAGAGTTTTCACTCGAAGCTGTTTATTGCTTGGGTAATTGTGCAACAGCCCCTTCTATCAGAATTGATGATGATATTCATGGAAGAGTCAGTCTCGATAGGTTTGATGCTTTAGTGAGCCGCCATCGTCAAAATATGAAGGAGGTCAGCTAATGTCAACACGTATTTTTGTACCTTGTGACACAACGGCACTCTCTCTCGGAGCTAACGAAATTGCCGAGCTTATCCAACTAGAAGCTCAGGAAAGAAAGCTTGATGTTGAGATTATCCGTAATGGTACTCGCGGTATGTTATGGCTTGAACCTCTGGTAGAAGTGGAAACAGAGGCTGGTCGTATCGGCTATGCATCAATATCACCAGCCGACATCACCTCTTTATTCGACGCAGGGCTTGTTGATGGTGAACAAACACATAAAACCTGTATCGGTCATGTCGAATCATATCCTTATCTGAAAAAACAAGATCGTCTGACATTTGCTCGAGCAGGGGTTACCGATCCTATATCAATCGAACATTACACCTCACTCGATGGCTTCAATGGCCTCAAGAATGCGATAAAGGCTGATCCACAACACATTGTTGATGAAGTAAAAACTTCGGGTTTACGGGGACGTGGTGGTGCTGCCTTCCCAACAGGTATTAAATGGCAAACTGTTCTTGATACACCCTCTGAACAGAAATATATCGTCTGTAATGCCGATGAAGGTGACTCAGGTACGTTTGCTGATCGCTTGGTCATGGAATGTGATCCATTCATGCTTATTGAAGGAATGACGATTGCAGGCTTAGCCGTTCATGCAACGCAAGGATACATTTATCTGCGTTCTGAATACCCTGTGGCTCACAAATTACTCAATGAAGCTATAGGACGTGCTTATGCGGCGGGTTACCTTGGTGACAATGTCATGGGCTCAGGTAAGCGATTTGATTTGGAAGTTCGACTTGGGGCTGAAGCATACATCTGTGGGGAAGAAACTTCGCTTCTGGATAGTCTTGAGGGTAAACGTGGGCTCGTTAGAGCAAAACCACCATTGCCTGCGATTGTGGGGCTGTTTGGTAAGCCCACTGTGGTCAACAACGTTCTATCTTTCGCAGCTATCCCTTTCATCATGTCAAAAGGCGGCCAAGCGTATGCAGATTATGGTATGGGCCGATCTCGGGGAACGTTACCTTTACAGTTAGCGGGTAATGTGAAACAAGGAGGCTTAGTTGAACTGGGTTTTGGCATCAGTCTTCGTGAATTAATGGAAGACTTTGGTGGTGGCACACTGACTGGAAAACCATTAAAAGCGGTTCAAGTCGGCGGTCCACTAGGTGCTTATATGCCAGAAAGTCAGTGGGATACGCTCATAGACTACGAAAGCTTCGCTGCAGTAGGTGCTGTGTTAGGTCACGGTGGCGTGGTTATGTTTGATGAAACCGTTGATATGGGAGCGCAAGCTCGATTTTCTATGGAGTTTTGCAAAATTGAGTCTTGTGGCAAGTGCACACCATGCCGAATTGGTTCAACCCGCGGCGTAGAAGTAATTGACCGAATTCGCAGCGGAGAAAATGCCGATATGAATTGGGACTTACTTGAAGACTTATGCGAAACCATGATTGACGGTTCACTCTGTGCGATGGGCGGTATGACCCCATATCCCGTGCAAAGTGTGATGAAATTCTTCCCAGAAGAACTCAGCGCCAAGCGCTAGTGGAGTATGTTATGAAAATTGAAACATTTAATCCAAACAAAGATTACGGTACACCAGCAAGACTGTCAGAAACACTAGTGACAATTGAGATCGATGGTGTCGAGATTACGGTACCAGAAGGTACGTCAGTGATGCGAGCAGCGTCTCTGGCCAATATCAATATTCCAAAACTCTGTGCTACTGACAATTTAGAGTCTTTTGGCTCCTGTCGACTCTGTGCGGTAGAGATAGAAGGACGTCGTGGTTACCCGGCTTCATGTACAACAACTGTTGATGAAGGCATGAAAGTCACCACGCAAAACAGCAAGCTGGCTAAATTACGTCGAAATGTCATGGAGTTATACATCTCTGACCATCCGCTGGATTGTTTGACTTGCCCAGCTAATGGTAACTGCGAATTACAAGATATGGCAGGCGATGTGGGCTTACGAGAAGTTCGCTATGGATATAGTGGCGAAAATCATCTGGATAGTGAAAAAGACCATTCCAATCCGTATTTTAGTTTTGACCCGAGTAAGTGTATTGTTTGCTCACGTTGTGTTCGTGCCTGTGAAGAAGTACAAGGCACCTTCGCATTGACCATTGATGGTCGCGGTTTCGAATCAAAAGTCGCAGCAGGTCAAGATGAAGACTTCATGGATTCAGAATGTGTTTCTTGCGGTGCGTGCGTACAGGCTTGTCCTACCTCGACATTGATGGAAAAAAGTATCATCGATATGGGGCAGCCAGAGCATAGCGTGGTGACGACATGTGCTTATTGCGGTGTTGGCTGTTCATTCAAAGCAGAGATGAAAGGGGACAAAGTTGTTCGCATGGTGCCTTACAAAGGCGGCGATGCAAATCATGGTCATTCTTGTGTCAAAGGCCGCTTTGCTTTTGGTTACGCAACGCATCAAGACCGTATCAAATCACCTATGATACGTAATGCGATAAATGAACCATGGCAAGAAGTGAGTTGGGAAGAAGCGATTGGTTTTGCTGCGAAACGCCTCAAAGAGATACAAGCAAAATATGGTCGTGAAAGTGTTGGTGGCATCACCTCATCTCGTTGTACTAATGAAGAAAGTTATTTAGTTCAAAAACTTGTTCGCGCCGCGTTTGGTAACAATAATACTGATACCTGTGCTCGCGTTTGTCACTCACCCACAGGTTATGGTCTCAAGGTAACAATGGGCGAGTCAGCAGGTACGCAGAACTTTGATTCAGTCATGAAATCAGATGTCATCATGGTTATTGGTGCTAATCCAACCGATGCTCACCCGGTATTTGGCTCAATGATGCGTCGCCGCTTACGTGAGGGAGCTGAACTTATCGTATTAGATCCTCGCCATATCGACCTATTAAAAACACCGCACCTGAAAAAAGCGGAGCATTTACCACTAAAACCCGGTTCCAATGTGGCGATGGTTAATGCTATTGCTCATGTCGTGGTTACCGAAGGTTTGGAAGACAAAGCCTTTGTGGAAAGTCGTTGTGATATGGACAGTTATAATAAGTGGCGTGAATTTATTGCCGAAGACCGTCATTCACCAGAAGCTGTTGAAGTTATTACCGGTGTGGCTGCTGACAAAGTTCGTCAAGCCGCCAGAACCTTTGCGAAAGGCAAAAATGGTTCAATCTACTATGGGCTTGGCGTCACTGAACATAGCCAAGGTTCGACGATGGTTATGGGGATTGCCAACCTAGCGATGGCAACTGGTAATATTGGTCGTGAAGGCGTGGGTGTAAACCCTCTTCGTGGCCAAAACAATGTACAAGGTTCATGTGACATGGGGTCTTTCCCACATGAACTACCGGGCTATCAACATGTATCAGATGATACTGCTCGTCATCATTTTGAATCGGTTTGGGGGGTTAAGCTGGATAATGAACCTGGTCTACGTATTCCTAATATGTTTGACTCGGCTATTGCAGGCGAATTCAAAGCCTTATACGTTCAAGGTGAGGATATTGCTCAATCTGATCCTGGTACGAAACATGTCGAAAAAGCGCTACGTTCGCTTGATTGTTTAATCGTTCAGGATTTGTTCTTGAATGAAACAGCAAAATTTGCCCATGTGTTGCTGCCAGGATCATCGTTCCTAGAAAAAAATGGTACCTTCACCAACGCAGAGCGTCGTATCAACCGTGTTAGAAAAGTGATGCCACCTATTGCAGGTAAGGAAGACTGGGAAATTACCGTCGATCTCGCCAATGCGCTGGGTTATCCAATGAATTACACACATCCATCAGAAATCATGGATGAAATTGCACAATTAGCACCGACATTTACAGGTGTTAATTACGATCGATTGGATGAGTTAGGTAGTATTCAGTGGCCATGTAATGATGAAAATCCTGTGGGAATGCCAACCATGCATGTGGATGATTTCCCAATTGGTAAAGGTAACTTCAGTGTCACTGAATATGTGGCAACAGAGGAACGTACCAATAGTCGCTTCCCACTTATCTTAACAACTGGACGAATATTATCTCAGTACAATGTGGGCGCTCAAACACGCCGGACTGAAAATCAATCATGGCATGACGAAGATTTGATCGATATTCATCCTCATGATGCAGAAGTGCGTGGCATTAAAGATAACGATTGGTTGGGTATTACGAGTCGTGCAGGGCAAACTGTGTTGCGTGCCAGAATCACCGATAAAGTGCTACCAGGCGTTGTTTACACGACTTTCCATCATCCTGGAAGTGGGGCGAATGTTATTACCACTGACAATTCGGATTGGGCAACTAACTGTCCTGAGTACAAAGTAACGGCGGTTCAAGTTGAGCGAGTCAGTCAACCATCAGAATGGCAAAAAGACTTCCAATCATTTGATGCCTTACAGATGAAACTGCTGAAGGGTCGCATTGAAGCAGATGAGGTTGAAGCTGAAGAATGAGAAAAGTCGGTGAAACAAGCGTAAACGTATCAGTGGCAGTTCATCAAGACGAACTGCCCACTGAGTTTATGCAAGATGATATTGCTGTAGAGGTACCCGTTGCACTGGTATATAACAGCATTTCTCATGCAGTAATGATGGCAACACCGGATAACTTAGAGGATTTTGCTCTGGGATTTAGTCTTACTGAAGACATAATCGGTGATGCCGATGAGGTCAGTCATATTCATGTGCAATCATCAGGTAATGGTATCAATGTAAGACTGATGATTAGTGATGAACGTTTTGATGCCCTCAGAGAGCGACGCCGAAGTTTAGTTGGGCGAACAGGCTGTGGTTTATGTGGTGTTGAATCACTTAAACAAGCCATCAGACCGGTTGATACTGTGGTTGGTATAGATGTCTCTGACGAGGCGATTCAATATGCCATCAATTCATTGAAGCAGCATCAGGCATTAGCCGGATTGACGGGGGCAACTCACGCTGCCGCTTGGTGTGATCTGCAAGGTCATATTCAATTTGTAAGAGAAGATGTCGGTAGACACAATGCACTAGATAAATTGATTGGTGCACATGTGAAAACAGGTCTATTGGTCAGTGAAGGTTTTGCTCTGGTAAGTAGTCGAGCAAGTTATGAGATGGTACAAAAAAGTGCCTCGGCGGGCTTTGGTTGCCTTGTGGCTGTATCGGCACCCACATCGCTAGCTATCGAACAAGCAGAGAACGTGGGAATGAAATTAGTGGGTTTTGCACGTAGCGGGCGCCATGTTGTTTACGTAGAACCAAAAAATACAATAGAAAATAATACACTCCGTCAGGCGATGTAAGGAAAGAGAGAAATGAGTCTTAACCAAGTTGAAACGCTAGTCAAAATGCTTAATCAAATTACAGCTAACAATACCGCTTATGAAACGAATGAAGCAGCTGAGCGTGTAGCAAACCATATCACACGTTTCTGGGCTAGAAGTATGAAAGAAGATTTGCAGGAATACGTTGAAGCGGGTGGTGATGACTTAAGTCCCGTATCTGAAATGGCTGCAAATATTGTTATAAATAATATGAAAGAAAAGACCCCTGCGACAGCATGAATGGTCTCCTCAAAAGTTTGGCAAGATAATTAAGAAGATCATCAACCTCTAGGCTAGCCAATCATTTTACTTGTTGGACAGACCGACAAAGAAAATCCCATTTATTGTTGGTTAATGTTTTTTGGCTGTCTATTCTCATCAATATGAACAAAGACAATTTGAGCTTGAGCTACCCTTAATGTCTGTGTTTCATTTTCAGCCAGTCTTTCGACTAGAACATCAATATCAACAGTGACCGACGTTGTTCCAACACGGGATTCAGTTGCATAGATACTGACAATATCGGCGATGAGTACGGGGGCAAGAAACTGGAATTCTTTGACGGAGACAGTGACAACTCTTCCGCCGGCAATTTTTCTGGCAACAATGCCTGCAGCAATATCACATTGTGACATTAGCCAGCCACCAAAGATGTCGCCGGAAATGTTGACGTCACTTGGTCTAGCCATGATTCGTAATACAGCATGTTTATCAGTAGGAAGTTCCATTGATTTTATTTAGCTCCAACACTATTTTGAGACTAAATAGTAGCAGAGAATGAATACCGATAAATCGAATGTAGATGTTAAATTTTCGCCAGACATGAAAGGAATATAGATGTTTACAATAGCCTCAAAAATGGTCTTCTCATGCTTTTTAGTCATTAGCTTAGCTGCATGTGCAGACGATCAGCAATGGCCGCTGTTTGGTGGCGACACATTGCATCAAAGACACAGTCCACTTGAGCAGGTCACTGTAGCGAATGTAAAAGCGTTAAAACCAGCTTGGCAATATCAGAGTGGGGTTAAAGGTTCGTTTCAAGCAACGCCAATTGTGAAAAATGACGTGATGTATCTTTCTCTTCCTTTTAATGATGTTGTTGCACTGAATGCTAAAAATGGCACGGTGATTTGGCGTTATGAATATGACAGGATAACCACACGTGAAATGTGTTGTGGTCCAGCAAATCGAGGCGTAGCCGTCGCAGATGGTCGTGTCTTTATGGGGACTGTTGATGGACGATTGATTTCACTGGATGCTAAAACTGGCGACAAGCTATGGGATAAAGACATCACCTTGGGTCAAAATGGCATACAAGAAAAACTGAGTACTATAGCAGGCGAGTCTTTAGGTGAGGTTTCAGGAACATCAGGTGCAGGACTAAACATGGCGCCAATGGTATATAACGGCCAAGTCATTATAGGCATAACAGGAGTTGGCTACGGTTTGCATCTTGAGTCAGCCAATCCAGATGCCCCTTTAGGGGCTGTAGTGGGTATTGCCGGTAAATATGGACGTCGTGGTTTTCTTGCTGCTTACGATATGAAAAGTGGAGAGCAACTTTGGCAGTTTGATACGATTCCCTCACAAGGCTGGGAGGGACGTTACTCAGCCAAAACACCTAGTGGTGAAGTATTACCACGTGATATCAAAGCAGAAAAAGCCAATGCAGCAAAATTTGCTGATGCGTGGCGTTATGGTGGTGGTTCTGCATGGAGTACGCCAGCCATAGATCACGATACGGATACATTATTTTTTGGAACAGGTAATCCTTCACCACAGATGGAAGGCTCATCTAGGCCTGGAGATAATCTTTACACATCATCATTAGTCGCCCTAGATGCAAATAGCGGTGAAGTGAAATGGTTTTTTCAACAAGTACCGCACGATCTGTGGGGCTACGATGTGGCAAGTCCGCCCGTATTGTTTACTGTCAAAAAAGCGGGTAAATCTATAAAAGCGGTTGGTCAAGCGGGTAAAACCGGTTGGTTTTATGTCCTCAACCGTGAAACAGGCAAACTTATATTCAAGAGTGATGCCTTTGTGCCTCAGCAAAATATGTTTCAAGCGCCAACAAAAGAGGGAAAGATTATTTTCCCAGGAGTATTAGGCGGTTCTAACTGGTCACCTGTATCTGTTGATGAGAGCAGAAGGCTCGTATTTATTGCCGGAATTCACTGGCCAATAAACTATAGTCTTCATCAACTCGACAGCACTGAGGGTAAGCCTGGTATTAAATATTCATCCATGTCACCGCTTGATAATGATGAGCGATATGGACTATTAACGGCGATTAATCTCGATACTGGACACATTGTTTGGCAGCATAAAACGCAGAGTCCTTTATTGGGCGGTGTTCTTAGTACGCAATCTGGCGTGGTACTCACCGGTGAAGGTGAAGGCCGTTTATTAGCGCTTGATGCCAATACAGGTGATGTACTTTGGCAAGGAAAATCCGAAGCTGGCGTTAATGCCCCGCCTATTAGTTATGAGATTGATAATAAGCAATATATTGCGGTCGCAAGCGGTGGAAACACCTTATTTGGCTATCCTGGTGGGGATTTTCTAAAAGTATGGGCGCTGCCTTAATTAACGTGTCACATTGAACTCTAAAGACTCTATTTGAGCGTGTTAAGAATTAGTTAAGATTCATCTTGCATACTCGCCTTTACACCCTATTTAAGGCAGATCAAGATGACAATAAGTTCAGAAACAAAGCTGGCCTTTTCTGATAAGTATGATGACAAACACGCCAAAGCCTATTTTGATAAACATCAGGCAGGAATCTGGCGTAATTTATCGAATTGGCGAGATCATCAAGTTGCCAGAAAAGCGCTTAAACTAGCTGGTGACCCACAAACAATTCTTGATGTGCCCTGTGGTACAGGCCGTTTTTGGTCATTACTGGCAGAGCAACCATTACGTCAGATTTACGCAAGTGATTACAGTCAGCAAATGATTGATACGGGTATGCACTACCGTGATAAATCAGTGACCTCAAGAATAAAAGCATTCCAAGCCTCCGCCTTTGATATTGATGCTCCCGATAATTTCGTTGATTCCATTTTTTGTATTCGATTGATTCATCACATTGGCGAAAAACAAGATCGTCTAACACTGTTAAAAGAGTTTCATCGTGTTACTAAATCGACCGTTATTATTTCACTTTGGGTGGATGGAAATTTTAAAGCGTGGCGTCGCAGAAAGTTAGAACAAAAGCGGAGTTCACGTGATTATCAAAACCGCTTTATCATTGATAGAAAAACCATAGAAGAAGAGTTCGAACAAAGTGGCTTTCGTGTCAAAGCATCACTTGATTTTCTACCTAAATACGCTATGTGGCGCACCTATGTATTAGAAAAAATCTAATGATGAAACCTCTGTCTAGCCAGACTTATCTGGCTTTAGACGCGGCTTATGATAGTCGGCGAGCTCGAATTTTGCGGCCTTTCACTTTACCTTCGGATAGATAACCCAACACGCCTCTCACCAAGTCGTTTTCAATGGCGACATAGCTCGATAGATCAGTAATCGTGATCTTGCCTATCTGTTTACCTTCTAGACCGCCATCACCGGTTAATGCCCCAAGAATATCACCCGGACGGAGTTTATCTTTCCTACCTGAATCTAGCTGGATGGTTGTCATGGCGGCTTTTAGTCTATAACCCGCTTGTGTGGATAAAGACTTAATATTTTCATAGTGCGTCGATTGAGATAAATATTCTTCAATAGCAAGCACTCGATGCAAGTCTGCTGGTGGCACAATATTCACCGCCAAACCTTTTTCTCCAGCCCGTCCTGTTCGACCAATCCGGTGAACATAGACTTCTGGATCTCGAGGTAATTCATAGTTAACTACTAGCTCTAGTGCAGCTATGTCTAAGCCTCTAGCCGCGACATCTGTGGCGACCAGAACGGGACAACTTTGATTCGCAAAACGAATTAAAGCTTGATCACGATCCCGTTGGTCTAAATCACCATGAATAGATAAGGCTTGTATTTGATGACTATTTAACCAAGCAGCTACTTCATCGCATTGCTTTTTAGTATGACAAAACACCACCGCATTAGCTGGTTGATAGTGAGAAAATATGGCTAACAACGACTCATCGCGTTGGTTTTTTTCGATTTCAAAGAATACTTGCTTGATGATGTCTTGCTTGTGTTCAGAAGCGACTTTAATAGAAACAGGATTCGTTTGAATATCCGCACTCATTTGCTGAATGGCATCTGGGAAGGTAGCTGAGAACAAGCCTGTCTGGCGAGTGTTTGGGCTATAGGAAATGATTTCGCGTATGACCTCAGAGAAGCCCATATCCAACATACGATCGGCTTCGTCCAGAATTAAGGTTTTCAGTTGGTCAATCGACAAACGCCCTTTTTTGATCAAATCTTGTATTCTGCCTGGTGTGC
Organism: Methylophaga thalassica; assembly: GCA_011052985.1. Taxonomy (GTDB): domain Bacteria; phylum Pseudomonadota; class Gammaproteobacteria; order Nitrosococcales; family Methylophagaceae; genus Methylophaga; species Methylophaga aminisulfidivorans_A. The sequence goes on along the minus strand of DRHY01000001.1, from coordinate 1,482 downwards.
CCACAACGACGTGTGAGCCATGCTCTAACGAGGCAATTTGTGGCCCCATTGGTTTACCACCACACAATGTTGTCACTTTAATATTAGGCATGAAGCGAGCAAGTTTGCGTATTTCTTGTGTGGTTTGTTCTGCTAATTCTCGCGTTGGACACATTACCAATGCCTGCACACCAAAAAAACGCGGATTAATGTCGTTTAAAAGGGCAATACCGAATGCCGCTGTTTTGCCACTCCCTGTCTTTGCTTGAGCGACAACATCTTTGCCTGCTAACAGGGCCGGTAAGCTCTCTGCTTGAATAGGCGTCATCGAATCATAGCCTATAGATGCCAATGCCTCTAGTTGTGATTTATTGATCGGTAGTGTGGAAAATGCGGAAGCAGACATGATGTAAAACTCAGCCGTTACATTGATTTTAATAACGTAAACGACACATTGATAAAAAAACTCATTCTAGTAATGAGGAGGGGAGTATCAGGCGATTGGGGTAATAATGTGGTTAATTAAGCCAAAAATAACAAGTCAAAATTATACAGCGGCGTATTAAGCAAAGCGAATATTCTAGTGAGACTGGAGAATGTTGGATGGGACATTTAGGAAATACTAAATGGACTGGCCATAAGATTTGGCCAGTCCTCTTTATTTGAGTTTGTTATGAGAGAGTATCTAGGTTAGATAAGTTTGGCATCTAGTGATATTTCTGCATTGAGTAGTTTTGAGATCGGACAGCCTTTTTTTGTGCTCTCACATAGTTCTTGAAAAACGGCATCTGAAATATCAGGGATTTTGGCAGTAACAGTGAGTGCCACATGACTCACTTCAAAGCCACCGTCAACTTCATCAAGACTGACAACCGCCTTAGTTTCAATTGAGTCAGCAACAAAGTCTTTTTCACCTAAAGCAAGTGATAAAGCCATACTGAAACATCCACTGTGAGCAGCACCAATGAGCTCTTCTGGATTGGTGCCGACTTTATCTTCAAAGCGTGTGTTGAATCCATAAGGTTGTTTTTCTAGCGCACCACTTTCGGTGCTGATAAATCCTTTCCCTTTTTTTAGATCGCCTGACCATTGTGCGTGAGCGGTTTTTTTAATTGTCATACTTTCTCCTTGTTTGAGTCTTAGAAATGCTTAACTGTGCACAACTATAGATGTTGTGATGAAATTAACTATTTCAAGGGTAAATGATGAATCGAAGCAAATTAGATAAGGACTGAGTCCATATGCAGTATGACTTTCTTCCCAGGTTTTCGCCGTCAATAGATGATAATCAACGCATCCAAATTCAAGTAATCGGTAATTTGTGAGTCATAGACTAGACAACGATATTTTGAATGCATAAATCTATCTTAACTGCCAGAAACAATAATCCTTGGAGGGTATTAACATTAGGTAATTTCACTGCCCCATTTATTAACCGAGAGAAAGAGCTGAAAATCGATTAAATCCTTTCGCTATAAGCTGATAATTCAAATAGGTATAATT